>DATJIP010000053.1:0-6113 GCA_035493235.1 Steroidobacteraceae bacterium | reverse complement strand
GCCTGGATCCGAGCCGCCGCCACCGCCGCCGCCGCATGCGCAGAGCAGGCTCGCAACCGCGAGAATCACCGGGAGACGAAAACGCATGCGATCCGTGTCTGTGTGAAGAGTCGAATTCTTGGTTTACTTCACGACGCGCGCGAAACGATAGCACACGCGCGGCTGGATACAGGGATGTTCTGTCAAGTCGCGCTAGGTTTCATCGCTCCTCTTATCTCCCAGCTCAGCAATCTCCTTAGGAGCACGAAAGCCTGGCGATCAGATCGTTGTACTCCGAAATGGCTTCGGCGTTCTCCCCGTGTCTAGCTAATGGGACAGCAACGTTGCACGGACAGACATGGATCAGCGCTTCTCGACTCTCAAGATCAAGAGGCTGATGGCGATGCGCCGAAACATGCGTTGTCAACGCGGGCTAGATTCCCATGATCAGGAAGTCCAGGGCCTTGACCACCTCATCTCGATGCTCGATTGCACTGGCCACCGGCGTACCGAGGTCGCTCGCCGCGATGCCAGCCAGCTGCGGCGTCATCATGATGAACTCCTGCCCGTCCACACGGATTGCCGGCATCAAGTTCTTGACCGACTTCCTGGTCGACGCAGTACGTTTGACCAACGGCACGACAACGCGCGTACCGAGATCACTAAGCAGGTTCGACTGAACATCGACCAGGTATGGGTGCGTGCTGCGCGTCTTCGGGTTCCTGTTCTTGTAAACCGAAAACTGCGGCATCAGAAGCTCCGCTGCCCTTCCGAGAAGATGCCGTGCTCCGCGATCAGGTCGTTGTACTCCGCAATCGCCTCGGCGTTTTCACGCTTCCACTGCTCACGACGCGCGGCCGCCACCTTTTCTCTCAAAGCCTCTTCGAGAGCAGCCGAGAGATTGACGCCGGCTTCACGCGCGGCGTTCAAGAGATCGCGATCGATACTCAAGTTGGTTGCCTGTTTGGGTGCCTTGCGGTTGGAGGTACGCATCATCTGACTCCTTCAGATGCGCAGATTCTATGCGCATCGTCTGTGCGCATCAAGGCTGCCAATCCACTTGAGTGCTCTCACCCCGCCCGGGTCGCTCTCCGCATCGGCTGCACGTTCGCCGCCTCGGCACTCACCCGCTGCTTCCTCACCAGCTCGGCAAACTCGTTCGCCGGCATGGCCGCGCTCATCAACCACCCCTGCACGGCGTCGCATCCCTCGGCGCGCATGAATTCCAGCTGCACCTCCGACGACACACCCTCCGCAACGATCCCCAACCCGAGGTTGTGCCCGAGCGCGATGATCGCGCGGCAGATCGCGGCATCTTCCGGATCCACACCGATGTCCTTCACGAACGAGCGGTCGATCTTCAACGTGTCGAGCGGGAAGCGCTTCAGGTAGCTCAGCGACGAATAGCCGGTGCCGAAGTCGTCGACGGCCAGCGCAAACCCGAACTCCTTCAAAGTGAGCAGTGACCGCCGACCCGCCTCGGCATCCTGCATCAATATGCCCTCGGTCAGCTCCAGCTCGAACAGCGACGGCGACAGGCGCGCCTGGCCGACTGTATCGCTCATGTGCAGCAGCCCCTCAGGCCGCATGAAGTCACGTCCCGAGACGTTCACAGCGACTCGCGGCAACTGCAGACCTTGATCACGCCACGCGCACAGATCCCAGCACACCCGCTGCATCACCCAACGTCCCATATCTCCAATCAGCCCGATCTCTTCCGCCACCGCGACGAAGTCGATCGTCGGAATCTGCCCGCGCTCCGGGTGGAACCAGCGCAGCAGCGCCTCGGCGCCGATCAGCCTCAGGCTCTGCGTCTCGTACTTCGGCTGGTAGTACACCTGCAGCTGCGAATTCTCGAACGCCTGGCGCAGCTCCATCTCGAGCGAGAGTCGCTTCAGCGCGCGCGCATGCACGGCGCTCGTATAAACACGATACTGGTTGCGGCCGCTGGCCTTCGCCTCGTACATCGCGCCATCTGCGTTCTTCAGCAGGCTCTGACTGTCGTTGCCGTGCTCAGGGAACAACGCGATGCCGATGCTCGGCGTCACGACAAACTCATAACCCCCGTGCAGGAACGGCGCGACCAGCGCAGCCTGGATGCGCTCGGCAGCTCGCTGCGCTGACCCGATCGTCGCATTGCCGGTGAGCACAAGAATGAACTCATCGCCGCCAACGCGCGCGAACACGCCGTAGACATCATCATCACCGCGCGCACCCGCGAGCGTGTGCAGGCGATCGGTGACCATGCGCAGCAACGCATCGCCGGTCTGGTGCCCGAGCGTGTCGTTGATGCGCTTGAACTGATCGAGATCGATATACAGCACCGCGACGCTGCGATTCTCGCGCCGCGCTTCCACCAGCGATTGCTGCAGGTAATCGCCGAGCCATTCGCGATTCGGCAGTCCGGTCAGGACGTCAAAGTACGCCAGCCGATGAATGTGCGCCTCGGTGCGCTTGCGCGCCGTGATATCGCGAATGATCGCCAGCACCTGGCCGCCGGCATTCGGCGCATATCGGCATTCGAAATGACGCGTCGTCTCACTCTCCGCCTCGATTGCGAACTCGAACGCCGCTGGCTCGCCGCGCAACGTGGCGTTCAAGCACGCCATCGCGCGCTCCTGCACCACCTCCGGCAGCAGATCAGCGAGCCGTCGCGACCCGGGAGCATGCGTGCCGTCGATCAGGCCGGGGATCGGACTGACGATATGGCTGATCGCACCCAGGGTGTCGACCAGAAAAATCCCGTCCGGGATCGCGCGCAGCAACGCGGCGTTCTTCTTCTCGCTGAAGCGCAGCGCATCCAGATTGCGCGCACCGCGCAGCACGTAGCGAATGCGATGGACGATCAACGCCCAGTTGATCGGCTTGACGACGAAGTCCGTGGCCCCGGCGTCATAGGCCTTGTCGATGGACACCGCATCGTCGTGCCCCGTGATCATCACGATCGGCAGGCTCGCGCCGCCGAGCAGCTCGCGAATGGCGACGCACGCCTCGTAGCCGCTGCCCTCCGGCATCTCGACGTCGAGCAACGCGATGTCCGGCATCCGCGCGGCGCAGGCGGCGATGGCGGCGTTGCCAGTGGTCACGGCTTCGACTTCAAAGCCGGCGCCCTCGAACGTCGCGATGGCGATGTCGCGCAACAGCGCGTCGTCATCGGCGATCAGCACGCGGATTTTCTGCTCTTCCCGACTCACGCTGATCTCCGCATCTCGAATTGCAGTTCCTCGCGCACGCGCACGTACGACGCACGCAGCTCGCCGAGCAGCTCGCGGGCCGCAGCGACTTTGCCGTTGCGGGCACGGTCCTCGAGTTCGCGACACAGACTCGCAAGACCGTGAGCGCCGACGTTGCCGTTGTAGGAGCGCCAGGCGTGCGCGGCACGCGCCAGTTCCTCGACATCGCCCTGCTCTATTGCGCGTTCGATCGACGCCACCAGATCGCGCGAGTCCGCGAGGTAGCGCTCGACGATGTGACTCAGCATGTCCTTGGTGCCTTTGCGCGGCAGCGCGCGAAGTGCATTGAGCGTGGTGCGGTCGAGCACATCAGACGTCGTAGTCGCAGCTGGCTCGACGGGCGCTGACGCGGCTGCAGTCTCCGCCGGCAGCCAGAGAGCGAGCACGGTATGCAGAGCCGCACGGCTGAAAGGCTTCGCCAAGTAGTCGTCCATGCCCGCAGCGAGACACGCATCGCGGCCTTCGCGCGTCGCGTTCGCCGTCAGCGCGATCACCGGCATCCGACTGCCCGCACCTTCGCGACGTCGCAGTTCGGCGGTGGCCGAGAAGCCGTCCATCACCGGCATCTGGCAGTCCATCAGGACTACGTCGAACTTGTCGACGGCGAGCATGTCGAGCGCCTGCCGTCCATCGTTAGCCGTCGCCGCCTGCAGACCGAGCGCCGCAAGCATGCCCTCGGCTACTTCGCGATTGAGCGCCTGGTCCTCAACAACCAGCACGCGTCCACGCAGGCGCGGCGCGTCAACGGCACCAGCTGAATTCGCCACGACGGCACGATCGCTGACATCGCGCGCGCGACTATTCAATTCCCGGTAGAGATGCTGCAGGCGCAGCGGCTTGCTCAGCTCGGCATCGAAGTGCAGACCGCCGTCGACTCTGGGGCGCGCCAGGCTCACGAAGTTCGTGAGCCGGATGATGCGCGGTCGAACGGCGCGTTCAGCAAGGCCGGCGCCGAGGAGCAGCGCACCTTCGTCGGCCAGTGAGTCGTCCACGATGATCGCGTCGTATGCAATGACGCGCAGCTGCTCCGCTGCTTCCGCCATCAAGCCCACGCCCATTGGACGCGCGCCCCACTCGCGCAGGGTCTTCACAACGATGCCGCGTGCGACAGAGTTGCCATCGATTACGAGCACTCGCAACGGATGGAGACTCGGCAGCGTCAGCAGCTGAGTCGAAGGCTCAGCCAGCGGCAGCGACAGCTCGAACGAGAAAGTCGATCCCGAGCCCGGTGCGCTCACGACGCCAAGCTTGCCGCCCATGAGCTCGACGATCTGTCGCGCGATCGACAGCCCGAGGCCGGTGCCGCCGAAGCGACGCGTCGTCGACGCATCCTCCTGCGTGAACTCCTCGAAGATCTTCGCCTGGTTCGCCAGCTCGATGCCGACGCCGGTGTCGGTCACTTCGAGGCGCACCACAATCGAGCCGTCTGCATTGCTAAGCGGCGTTACCCGCAGCGTCACATGGCCGCGGTCGGTGAACTTCACGGCATTGCCGCCGAGGTTGACCAGCACCTGGCGCAGTCGGACAGCATCGACACGAACACGCGGCAGCGGCTGTGCGGGCGAATCGCACAACAACGCGATGCTCTTGGTCGCGGCACGTGCCGCGAGCATTTCCGCGGTCTGCTCGACGAGCTCGACCAGATCGCATTCGACCGGATCGAGCTGCAAACGGCCCGCCTCGATCTTCGAAAAATCGAGCACGTCGTCGACGATCGCGAGCAGCGAATCTGCCGAACGATGAATCGCCTCGGAGAAGCGGCGTTGCGCGGAATCGAGTCGCGTGTCGAGCAGCAGCGACGTCATGCCCAGCACGCCGTTCATCGGCGTGCGCAGCTCATGGCTCATGCGCGCGACGAAGTCGCTCTTCGCACGGCTGAGAACCTGCAACTGCTGGTTACGTTCTTCGAGCTGGTGCGTACGCTCGCGCACCGTGTTTTCCAGTTCGCGACTGTAACGCAGAGCACGCTCTCGCTTCCGTTGTTGCGCGCGCCAGATGTAGCCGACCAACAGCAGTGCGAGCGCCACGTACAAGGCTCGCGCAACCATCGTGTTCCAAGGTGCGGCGGAGACATGCACAGGAACAGAGATTCCCTCGGGACTCCACGCGCCGTCGGCGTTCGCCGCGCGCACTTTGAACGTGTACTTGCCCGCATCCAAGTTCGTGTACGTCGCACGCCGTACGGTGCCCGCGTCCGTCCACCCCGCATCGAACCCTTCGAGCCGATACATGTAACGATTGTTGCCGGGCGCGGTGAAATCCAGCGCCGAGAACTCGAACGTCAGCAGCTTGTCGCTGTAAGCAAGATCGAGCGGCTTGCCGAGGTCCTGCATCGGCAACGGCTGATTGAGTTTGGTGACCGACGTGAGCACCACGCGCGGCGGCGGCGCGTCTTTGGTCACGGCGTTCGGCGCAAACGCGTTGAAGCCGTTGCTGCCGCCGAAGTACAGCGTGCCGTCGCGGCCGCGATAGTGAGCGCCGGAGGTAAAATCTTCGCCCTGCAGACCGTGCGCTTCGTGAAACGTCTTGCTCGTGCGCGCCTGCGGATCGAAGCGCGTCAGACCGTTGTTCGTGCTGAGCCACAGGCGCCCGTCGAGATCGGACTCGATGCCGTAAACGACCTGCCGCGTCATGCCGGCGACGCTCGACTGGTTTTCGAAGCGCACCGACTGCGGAGCGTCGGAACTGCCGATCATGCGGTCGAGGCCGCCGCCGGCGGTGCCGATCCAGAGATCGCCGTGACGATCGACATGCAGCGCATAGATTGCGTCGTCGCTGAGACTGTTCGGATCGGTGTCATTACGGCGGAAGTGATAGAAGCGACCGCTCTTGCGATCGAGCAGGTTCAGACCGCCGCCGATGGTGCCGATCCAGATATTGCCGCGCGTGTCCTCGGCAAGC
>DATJIP010000052.1:0-134369 GCA_035493235.1 Steroidobacteraceae bacterium | reverse complement strand
CCTCGCCGAAGTGCTCGCGCCCGCGATCGAGATGGCCGACGGCTATCCGATCGAAGCGCAGGCCGCGGATACGATCGAGAAGTTCAAGGACGAGCTGCGCAAGTGGCCGGAGTCGAAGCGCACGTTCCTGGTTCACGACGGGCAAGGCAAACGCGCTGCTCCGGTCGCCGGCGAAATTTTCCGGCAGCCCGATCTCGCCGCGACGCTGCGCAAGCTGGTCGAGACAGAGAAGCAGGCGCTCAAGGCCGGCAAGAATCGCAAGCAGGCGATCATGGCTGCGTACGATCGCTTCTATAAAGGCGACATCGCACGCGAGTTCGCGCGCGGCTCCCAGGAAGTCGGCGGGCTGCACACCGTCGAGGATCTCGCGAACTGGCGCGTGTCTCTCGAAGAACCCGTGAGCACGAATTACAAAGGCATCGAGGTCTACAAGCTCACGCACTGGGTGCAGGGCCCGGTGCTGCTGCAGACGCTGAATATCCTCGAGAACTTCGATCTGAAGTCGATGGGCTACAACAGCGCGCGCTACATCCACACGGTCTACCAGGCGATGAATTTCGCGTACGCGGATCGCGACTTCTATTACGGCGATTCGCGCTTCCCGCCGGAAGAGCCGATTCGCGGCTTGTTGTCGAAGGATTACGCGCGCGCACGCGCCAAGCTGATCAGCGAAGACAGCAACAACCCCGATGCGCGTCCCGGCGATCCGTATCCGTTCCAGGGCGGCACCAATCCGTTCAAAGACACGCTCGACAAGTGGCACACGGTGAAAGAGCGTGCGAACAAGCCGCCGCCCGCGCAGTGGAGCCCGACGGCACTCGCGGAGTTCGATCGCACGTTCCGGCTCGGCACGACGAGTGTCGAGGCCGCGGACAAGGAAGGCTGGGTCGTGTCGGTGACGCCGAGCGGCGGCTGGATTCCTGCGGTGATCGCCGGCAAGACCGGCATCGGCATGAGTCAGCGCATGCAGAGCTTCGTGCTCGATCCCGCAGAGAATCCGTTCAACGTGGTCGCGCCCGGCAAGCGCCCGCGTGCCACGCTCACGCCGTCGCTCGCGTTGAAGGACGGCAAGCCGATGCTCGCGTTCGCCGTGCAAGGCGGCGACACGCAGGATCAGAATCTGCTGCAGTTCTTCCTCAACGTCGTCGAGTTCGGCATGACCGTGCAGGAAGCCTCCGAGGCGGCGAACATCACCAGCTATCAGATGCGCGACTCGTTCGGCGCGCACGAGTCGTTCCCGGGTCGCGTGACGCTGACGAATTCGATTCCGGAGTGGGTGCGTACCGAGCTGACGAAGAAGGGCTACAAGCTCGAGTTCACGCAGAACAATTCGGGCCCGATCACTGCGATCTACGTCGATCGTGAGCACGGTTCGTTGTGGGGCGCCGCTGCGTATCACGGCGAGGACTATGGCATCGCGTGGTGATGGGTCAGGCTCTGGTGACTGTGGGTCAGGCTTCAGCCTGACGATCCGCCACGCAACGCTCGACGACAAGCCCGAGCTCGTCGAGCTGATCGCGCGCTCCGCTCGCGAGCTCAGCGCCGGTGACTACACACCTGAGCAGGTCGAAGGCGCACTGCGCGGCGCGTTCGGCGTCGACACCCAATTGATCGCCGATCGCACCTACTTCGTCGCCGAAGCCGACGGCAAGCTCGTCGCGTGCGGCGGCTGGAGCAAACGTCGCACGCTGTTCGGCAGCGATGCGCGATCAGGTCGCGACGCCGCCGAACTAGATCCGAAAGTCGATGCCGCGAAGATCCGTGCGTTCTTCGTCGATCCCGCGTACGCTCGCCGCGGCCTCGGCTCCGCGATCCTCGAGCGCTGCGAAGCCGAAGCCCGTGCCTGCGGTTTCCGCCGCTACGAAATGATGGCCACGCTGCCCGGCGCCCGCCTGTACTCGCGCTACGGCTACACCGGCACCGAACGCGTCCACTATGAAGTGCAACCCGGGGTGACGATAGAATTCATCCCGATGACAAAAAACGACGTCGGACACTGAATCCGGACTCGAACCGACGTCCGATTGATGACCTTGTGGGTCAGGCTTCAGCCTGACTCTGCAACAGACGGGGGTCTCCATGATTCGCTCGACCATGCAGCGCGTTCCTCTCTCTAGCAATACTTTGCTGGAGCGCGCCGGCAAAATTTATCCGCAGGTCGAAGTCGTCAGCCGCATGCCTGACAAATCCCTGCACCGCTACCGCTTCGCCGACTTCTACCGCCGCTCGCGCCAACTTGCCTCCGCGCTGCTCGCCGCCGGCTTGAAGAAGGGCGACCGCGTCGCGACGCTCAGCTGGAATCACTACGCGCACTTCGAATGCTACTTCGGCATCCCCGCTGCGAACGGCGTGCTCCACACACTGAATCTGCGGCTCGCGCCCGAAGAAATCGCCTGGATCGCGAATCACGCCGAAGATCGCTTCATCATCGTCGACGACTGCCTGCTGCCGCTGCTCGCGAAGTTCAAGGACCTGGTGAAGTTCGAGAAGATCATCGTCGTGCCGCTGACCGGGGCGCCGGTGCAGGCGCCGTTCATCGACTACGAGAAGTTTCTTGCCGACGCACCCAGCGGCTTCGACTATCCCGCGCACGACGAGGATGACCCGATCGCGATGTGCTACACCTCCGGCACGACCGGCCGGCCGAAAGGCGTCGTGTATTCGCACCGCTCGATGGTCTTGCACACGCTGGTCGGCAATCAGCCCGATCACTGGAATCTCGCGTCGAAGGACAGCGTGCTGCCCGTGACGCCGATGTTCCACGCGAACTGCTGGGGCATTCCGTACGGCGCGGCGATGATGGGCATCAAGCAGATCTTCCCCGGCCCGCATCTTGGCGCGGCCGATCTGATCGACCTGTTCATGCGCGAGAAGCCGACGTACTCGCTCGGCGTGCCGACGATCTGGATCTCGATCCTGCAACTGCTCGACGCCGAGCCGGAGCGATACAAGCTGCCGCCGGGCGTGCGCATGATCGTCGGCGGCTCGGCCGTGCCGGAATCGCTGATTCGCGGCTTCGCACGACATGGCGCCACCGTGCAGCAAGGTTGGGGTATGACCGAGACGAGTCCGCTTGCAAGCGGCGCATTCGTGAAGCCGGAGCTGCAGCACTACAACGAAGAGCAACGCATCGGTCTCGCGACGTCTGCCGGCATCCCCGCGCCGCTCGTCGATCTGCGCATCATCGGCGAAGGCGACAAAGAGCAACCCTGGGATGGCCACAGCGTCGGCGAGATCCAGGTGCGCGGCAACTTCATCACCGGCAGCTATTACAACGTGCCGAGGGAACCCGACAAGTTCACCGTCGACGGCTGGCTGCGCACCGGCGACGTCGCGAGTCTCGACGAGCACGGCTACATCCGCATCGTCGATCGCACCAAGGACTTGATCAAATCGGGAGGCGAGTGGATCAGCTCAGTGGATATGGAGAACGAGCTGATGGGTCACCCGTCAGTTGCCGAAGCCGCCGTGATCGCAGTGCCCGACGAAAAGTGGAGCGAGCGTCCGCTCGCCTGCGTCGTCTTCCGTCCCGGCAAGACTGCAACCGCCGAAGATCTCCGTGCCCATCTCGCGCACAAATTCGCGAAATGGCAACTACCCGAGCGCTTCGAATTCCTCGAAGCCATCCCACGCACCTCGACCGGAAAATTCTGGAAGACCAAACTCCGCGACAAATATCGCGCCTGACAGATTCGGGTTGTGGAATGAGCTACTCACCCGCTTGCTCCCTGATGGGTGTTTCGCTCTTCTAGCCCTGATCGTCGGCGCAGCCGCGTACTGGACGCTGGGTCTCGGTTACGAGCAACTGCCTCTCCAACCCCGGCTTACCGTCGCACTGCTCCACACCATGATCACCGTTCTTGCGATGCTTCCCGCGATCGTGCTTTGCAATCGGTGGGGTGAGCGCAAACCATGGGTGCTCGTCATTGCGATCCCGATCACGATCGTCATCTGGGTTCTGCTCTTCGGCGTGATCGTGGCGCCAATCACGACAGTGACGCGTTTCCAAAGGATTTCGCCGGCACTAGTGCTGTAGTGAAGGAAGTGCTGTCCGTTTCATGTGGAGCGCTTGCCTTCTATGGCGTCACTACCTCTCTGCATATCCACACAGTCGGTCTTCACTCAGAAATGCACCGCCCGATGTAATCAACCCCACAGAACCTTTTCCTCCCCGGCGATCACCTACGCGCACCGATCCCTTTGATCGATGCGGGCAAAATCCCGAGGATTCGCAATGAAATCGTTTCTCAAGCAGCTCCTTGCTGCTCTCGTTGTTCTTTCAATGGTCGGCTGCACTACTATCCAGCCCCTCTCCGCCAACGGCTCCGAGCTGTCGCACACGCTGAAGAAGGGCGACAAAGTCGAGCTAACGACCACCAAAGGTCAACAGCTCAACTTCAAGGTCGATAGCGTCGATGAAACCGGCCTCCAAGGTGGCGGCCAGCGCGTCGCGTACAACGACATTCAGAGCATCAATCGCAAGGAAATCGACACCAAGAACACAACGTTCGTCGTTCTCGGTATCCTCGCGGCGGGCGCGTTGGCGGCAGCCGCGGGCGGTGGTGGTGGCGGCGGTGGCGGAAGCGGTTACTAAGACCCGCGTTCGATGCGGCAGTGGATGCTCTTCATGCCGCTGTCTTCGGGGTCGTAGTTCGGGTCGTCGGCCGGGAAGGACTCGGTCGTGATGCGCAACGCGGTGATCTCATCCACCGTCCAGAGCTTGCCGTAGCCGAAGCCGCCGGAGTTGCTCGAGCCGCCGACCTGCACCGCGCGCAAGACTTCGGTGCCGCGATTCGAAATACCGTGGATGTACGGCTCGACGACGCGCGGCAGGCCGCCGTACCGGAACTCCAGTAGCAGCTTCTTGCGGATGGCCTCGCAGATGAGGGCTCGTTGTTCTGTCATGGTCCGCGGCCAGGCGGATTGCAGGGGCTGAGACGGGGCCGAGACTAGCGGCGGGCGCAAAGGCTGTCAGTCCGTGGATGCCGTGAGGCTGAAGGCATATCGACCGTGGGTCGTATTATGCTTTCGCCATGGGCCAGTACGTCGGCGCGATCGATCAGGGCACGACCAGCACTCGCTTCATCGTCTTCGATAAGCAGGGCTCGATCGTCGCCGTCGCGCAGAAAGAGCACCAGCAGCTCTACCCGCAGCCGGGCTGGGTCGAGCACTCGCCGGTCGAGATTGCCCGCAATACGGAAGAAGTCATTGCGGTCGCGCTGCAGAGCGCGAAGCTGACCGCGCGCGATCTGATCGCGGTCGGCATCACGAATCAGCGCGAGACCACCGTGATGTGGGATCGCAGCGGCCGGCCGATTCACAACGCACTGGTGTGGCAGGACACGCGAGTCGATCCGCTGGTCGCGTTCTATTCGGGCGAGGGCGGCAAGGACCGCTTTCGTGCCAGCACAGGCCTGCCACTCGCAAGTTACTTCAGCGGCCTGAAACTGAAATGGCTGCTCGATAACGTCGCGGGCGTTCGCCGGAGCGCAGAGGCCGGCGAGCTGATGTTCGGCACGATCGATAGCTGGGTCGTGTGGAATCTGACCGGCGGTGTGCGCGGCGGTCTGCACATCACTGATGTGACGAATGCAAGCCGCACGCAGCTCATGCGGCTCGATTCGCTCGCGTGGGATGACGAGCTGCTCAAGGCGTTCACGATCCCGCGTTCGCTCCTGCCGCGCATCGCGTCGTCGAGCGAGGTGTACGGCGAGATCGCGACAGGTCCGCTGCGCGGTGTGCCGATCGCCGGCATCCTGGGCGATCAGCAGGCGGCGTTGGTCGGTCAAACGTGCTTCCAGCCTGGCGAAGCGAAGAACACATACGGCACGGGCTGCTTTCTCTTGATGAACACCGGCCCGAACCCGGTGTCGTCCGCAGCCGGGCTCGTGACCACTGTCGCGTACCAGCTCGGCAAGCAGCCCGCGCACTATGCGCTCGAAGGCTCGATCGCGATCTCCGGCGCACTCGTGCAATGGCTGCGCGACAACCTCGGGATCATCGCAAAGAGCAGCGACGTCGAAGGGCTCGCGGCGAGCGTGGCGGACAATGGCGATGTCTACATCGTGCCCGCGTTCTCCGGTCTCTACGCGCCCTACTGGAAGGACAGCGCTCGCGGAGTGATCGCAGGGCTCACGCGTTACGCCACACGCGCACACATCGCGCGAGCGGCGCTCGAAGCGACTGCGTATCAGACCCGCGACGTGCTCACCGCGATGGAGCAGGACTCCGGCATCAAACTCAGCGAGCTGCGCGTCGACGGCGGCATGGTCGTGAACGAGCTGCTGATGCAGTTCCAGGCCGATATTCTCGACGTCGCCGTCGTTCGCCCGAAGGTGACTGAGACGACCGCGCTGGGCGCTGCCTACGCGGCGGGACTGGCAACCGGCTACTGGCACAACACCGACGAGCTCACGAAGAACTGGGGCATCGCCAAGCGCTGGGCACCAGCGATGCCGAAAGAACAACGCGGCCGCTTGTACGCCGCCTGGCAAAAAGCAGTCACGCGCTCCTTCGGCTGGGTCGAATGACACCGCAAGCTCAGCTGGATCGCTTCATCGACAAGTTTTCGCCCGACGTTGCGAAGCTGGGCCGCGCCGCCATCGCACGCATGCGCAAGTTCCTGCCGGCCGCGCAGGTCCTCGTCTACGACAACTACAACGCCCTCGCAGTCGGCTTCGGCCCGACCGACCGCAGCACCGACATCGTGTTCTCGATCGCCTTCTACCCGCGCTGGGTCAGCCTGTTCTTCGCGAAGGGCGTCGGCCTGCCCGATCCTCACAAGCGTTTGCAGGGCAGCGGCAACGTCGTGCGCCACGTCGTGCTCACCGAAATCTCCGTCCTCGACGATCCGCAAATCCGTGAGCTGATGCAGCAAGCTCGCGCGCGCTCCGGTGCTTCGTTGCAAACCGGCAAGCGCGGACCTATCGTCATCAAGTCGATCTCGGCGCGGCAGCGGCCACGCCGCACACCAACAAAAACCAAAGCGAGGTCTCGATCATGAGCGCAGTGAACATCTGGGCCGTGCTGGTCGCGGCAGTCTCCAGTTTCGCGCTCGGCGGACTCTGGTATTCGCCGGTGCTGTTCTACAAGGCGTGGAATCGCGAAGCCGGCCGCGGCGAGAATCCCGAGAAGTCGAAGCATCCGGGCCGTGTGTTCGGCATCGCGTTCGTGTTTTCGTTGATCGCTGCGTGGGTGTTCGCGTCCTGGATCGGTCCGCATCCGCAGCTGAACGACGCGCTCGTGAAAGGCCTCGCCGTCGGCGCCGGCTTCGTCGCGGCCAGCTTCGGCATCAACTATCAGTTTGCGAACCGCAGCTTCCTGATGTGGGCCATCGACGGCGGTTATCACACCCTGCAGTTCGTGATCTTCGCGCTGGTGCTGTCGCTCTGGCCGTGAGCGCGGCGCTCAAGGAATGGCCGCTCGCGGCCAGCGTCGTTACGACGCTGCTGTTCCTGCTGCTCGGCCAGCAATGGCTGGCGGATCTGTCGAACCCGTTCTGGTTCGCGCTGATGCTGCTGTGGCCGCTCGCTGCGATTCTGGTTTCCGCGTTCGCGCTCGTGCGTCACGCCGAGAGCGTCACGATGTTCGTCGTCATCATGATCGTGCTCAACGGCCTGGTCGGCCTCTGCCTGGTCCTCGGCGGCCTGCGCTATCGCGAGCAGACGCTGAACCTGTATGGCGCCAATGCATTTCTTGCGGTCATCATCCCGCTCACCGTGCTGGTGCTGGTCATGCCGACGTTCACGACCACGACGGGCGGCGCGACGTCATCGCCGCTGCAATCCGTGTTTCTCATCTTCATGTCAGTCGGTCTGTACGGCACGTTCCTCGCACTGCAGACCCGCTGGCATTGCGAGCGAATACTTCATCGTGGGCACGGACGGCGAGAGCGCCAGCATGGAGGATGAGGCGCATTACCATGGTCTCGGCGAGCTCCGCTCGCTGCCTTATCACTTGACCCTGCTGCTCAGCATCGTGACCTTCATGCTCCCGCGCACCAACGTTCTGCTCGGCGCCGTGCATCTGCTAATGTTTCTGGCCTACCTGATGCTGCTGTTCGAGAGATGAATGAATACCACTCAGAAATGTGCCGTTGCGCTGACGTTGCTGGTGCTCGCAGGTTGCCAGAACGAGGCGTCCCGGCGTCAACAGATTCCAGTCGTTCTGGCTGACAAAGGTGAACCGGTCACGCTGCACATCCCTCGCGGGTACATCGAAGAGCCCAAGAAGCCCGAAGGTGTTCTGCCCAACGTGATCCTCAGGATTGAGGCCAAGGATTTTTCAGAAGCGGCAGTGTTCGCGCCTGAATCCGAAGTTCGCGTGTTGATCGAGCCCACGGCGAGCGCAGTCGATGCTGCACACAAGCTGCAGGCGGCGGCCTTGCTCAAGCACAAGTCCGCGGAAGACGCGATCGTGAAATCGGCTGAATTGTCGAAACCGGGCTTGATTGCGTACACGTACCCGAACGCGAAGGCCAGCGACGACGCGAAGGCGTACTACCTCAAGTCGAAGAGCGGCGATGTCTTCGTCGAGTGCCGCAGGTCGGTCTGCAAGGCGTACAAGACATGGAAGAAGCTGGTGCACTTGCGCTTCGACTATCAACCCGTGCAGACGGCAGATGTCGAGCAGGTGGATGCAGCGGTCGATGGCATGCTGCAATCCTTCGCGCCCGAAGCGAAACGCTAGCTGGTGCCGGGGGAAGAAACAGGGGCAAAACTCAGCAGCGCAGCAATTGCTGCACTGCTGAGTTCTACGCCCTTTTCTTCCCCCGGCACCGCTCACTTCGGCCGTGAGATTTCCTGCGTCCGCAGCCATTGCGTGACCATCTTCGAGCGGTCCTCGGAGACGCCGAGGCTGCGCAGCGCGTAGTCCGTCATTTCGAGAGCGAGCTCCAGCTCACCCATGACGGCGCGATCCACTCCCTGGCCGATGAGATACTCCAACTCGCTGGCACTGTGGGTGCGCACGACGATAGCGATGCGCGGATTGCGCTCGCGCGCCAGTTCGAGCGTTCGCGGCACCTGAAAGCCATCGGGCGATGCGATCACGAGCAGGCGCGCGTGCTCGATTGCCGCGAGATCCAGCACGCCGGCCGCAGAAGCATCGCCCTGTATCGCGACGGTGTTCTGCCCGGAGCACCGCGCCCTTGGGCATCGCTACAGGCCGGCTATCTCACGAGCGCGACGTCGAGCGGGCGGCTGTCCGCTCGGCCGCGATCGTCGACAGTTCGGACGACGTAGTGGCCCGAGCCGTGCGGGTTCCACGCGAGTGCAATGCCGGGCGCGCTGGTTCCGACGTAGCTTTCATCGACGAACCAATGCAGGCGCCGAACCTCGCTATCCGCATTCGCAGCGAGCGGCACTGGCTCGTTGCCGACGCGGCCGGCGCGAATCGTGTAAGTCGCGGCGGTGACCGGCGAGGTGATGTGCGGCGGCGTGCCGCTTGGGAGATCTCGCTGGCAATCGGCCGCGGGTGGCGGGCGACGACGCGGCATGCCGGCTTGCGCGAACAGCTGCAGCAGCTCGGTCGGCCAATACTCGAACACTTCCGACCGCGTGAATTGCGGGTCATAAGGCGGACACGCCTGGTCGCCCGTACGCGTGTCGATCCACACGCGTCGATGGACCTGACTCACACGGATCGGCGAGATGCCCGGGATGTACCAGGTGCTCACCGTCTGCGGGCACTCGGCGTTCGGCAGATCGCCCGATGCGCTGCAGACATCGACGCGCTCCAGTCGCGGCGGCTGACGATAGGCTGGCTCGATGAGCTTGCTGGTCGCGCCGATCGCGTCGACGATGCGGAAGAACAGCGGTGCAGCCGTCTGCACGCCGACGAATGCCGGATTTCCGGAACCGTCGAAGTTGCCGACCCACACGACGAGCACGTACGGCCCGAACACGCCGGCCGTCCACGCGTCGCGGAAGCCCCACGAAGTACCGGTTTTCCACGCGACGGGCACGCTGCTGCGGCGCTGGGCGAAGGCGTCGTCGGGACGCGGCGCGCTTCGCAGCATCTCGAGCGTCATGAAGCTTGCTTCTTCAGAGAGCAGGCGCGGGCCGGGCTCGTTGCGCTCGTCCGCCAGATACCGCAGCGGCGCCAGGCGGCCGCGATTCGCGAGCATCGCGTAGAGCGTGGCGAGCTCTTCCGGCGTGACTTCGCCGCCGCCGAGTGTGAGAGCGAGACCGTAGTGTCTTTCGCTCGCGAGATGCGAGACGCCTGCGACTTTCAGAAAAT
The DNA here is from genome assembly GCA_035493235.1 of Steroidobacteraceae bacterium. Classification (GTDB taxonomy): domain Bacteria; phylum Pseudomonadota; class Gammaproteobacteria; order Steroidobacterales; family Steroidobacteraceae; genus Steroidobacter. Next base: position 124,130 of record DATJIP010000052.1, on the reverse strand, counting down.
CGTAGAGGTTCGGCTGCGAGAGCTGCGCCGACAGCGCGACCGCGGGCACGTTGCGCGAACGCGCGAGCGCTTCCGTCGCGGTGATCGGACCGACGAAGCGACCGTCGAAGTTCTCCGGGCTGTACGGACCGAACGAAGTCGGCGCGTCCTTCAGCACCGTGAGCGGATGGATCAGGCCTTGATCGATCGCGAGCGCGTAGATGAATGGCTTGAGCGCGGAGCCCGGCGAGCGCTTCGCAAGCGTGCCGTTCACCTGGCCGTCGATCGCGGCTGAGTTGAAATCGGCAGAGCCGATCATCGCGCGCACGGACATGTCGCGATAGTCGACGAGCATCGCGGTCGCGTTGTGCACGCCGGTGCTGCTGCGCTCGCGGATGTAGTTCGCGAGGACGCGTTCGATCAGGGATTGCAGTCGCGAATCGAGCGTGGTGCGAATCGAGTGATCCTCAGCCTTCTGCAATACATAGTTCGTGAAGTGCGGTGCGCTGAACGGCAGCTCGCGCATCGACCCGAACTGCAACGCCATCGCGACGTGCTGCGACGAATCCGCCGCCCGGGGATGCTCCTCGACCCAGCGTGCGAACAATCGCTGGCGCGCGCTGCGCAGCTCTTTGCCTTCGCGTCCGGAGGGTGCCCGCCGCGCGGGCGATTGCGGAATCAGCACCAGCGCCAGTGATTCGGCGATGTCGAGCCGCGCGGCGGGCTTGTCGAAATAGATGAGGCTGGCGGCGCCGACGCCCTGGATGTTCCCGCCATACGGCATCAGGTTGATGTGCGCTTCCAGGATCTCGCGCTTCGAGTAGCACATCTCCAGCTGCACCGCGCGCACGATCTGCTGCAACTTGCCGCCGACGCTGCGCGTGTTGAGGCCGTACATCAGTCGCGCGAGCTGCATCGTGATCGTCGAGCCGCCCATGTGCGGACCGCCGGAGGAGCTGGAGAATGCAGCGCGTGCGAGCGCGGCCGGATTGAATCCCGCATGCCGATAGAAGTGCTGGTCCTCGTGCAGCAGCAGCGCGTCGACGAACTCCTGCGTCGCTTCGTTCAGCGGCGTCCACAATCGATACTGCTGATCGCTCGCAAGCGTCAGTCGCAACAGTCGTCCATGCTCATCGAACACTGCGGTCGACGAGGGAATACGCGTTGCTAACGGCTCGCGCGGCGCGAACCGAATGCCGATCACTGCCGCAGTTACAACGGCAACGATAGCCAGCGACGCGACCACGGCTTTCACGGCCGCGACACCTCCAGCTTGCCCGCGGCCGAGCGGCCGACGACGCTGCGCTCGTACATCGCCTCGCCGTATGCGGGCGGCACGACGTAGTTGCCGACGTTGGTCGCCTTGATGCGATAGACGATCTCCGACATGTCCTTGGTCGCGTCGACATAGAACACGACGCGATCCTCGCGCATGTCGGCGTACTGCATCTGTGCCTTGGTCGCGCCGACGCACACCTGGCAATTCCAGCCCGTGTAGTCCTCGCGATAGTTCTCGTTGTCGTTCTCAGCGCTGGCTTCGAGGAACGGCGTCTGCGCTTCCTGCGACGGTACGACCAGCTCGAAGCCGCCCGGCAGCAGATCCACCAGCGCCATGCTGGAGACGTAATCGCGACCGATGCTGCGGAACTTCAGATGCACGTCGACCTGCTGACCCATCTGGATGCCGGTCAGCACCTTGCCGCTCGCGTCTGTGTACTCACGCAGCACTTCGAAGCCCTTGCGCAGCGCCGTCGTCGGCGGCTTGCGATCGAAGCCGGACTGCTCGATCGTGTAGTACGCGTTCAGCTCCGAATTGTTCGTGAAGCGCAGCGCCGCCGCCTGCTCGCTGAAGGGCGTCTTCGGGAACGTCACCTCTGCAAGCTCCAGCGCGTCCACACGCTTGTCCTTCAAGACTTCCGCCAGCGCCAGATTGCGGGCGGCTCCCTGCGTCGCACTCGCGTACGCGTCGAGCGCCAGCAAGGTCGTGCCGGCCGACAGCGATTGGTAGTAGCCTTCGTTCACTCGTTGCACGAGCGTTGTCAGCACGTCCTTCGGCAGGTCGCGCAGTCGCTCCGGGAAGTGCTTCGAGATGATGAACAGCAGCAGCGCGTCGCGCGTCATCGGATCGTTGTACATGTCGTCCCACGCGCCAGCGCCGAACTTCGTGCGGCCGATCAACTGATTTGCGTCGCGCTCCTGGCGCATGAGATCCAGCGCAGCCGCGAGCCAGGCCGCAGTGAGATCCGATTCCCACTGGCCGCGATAGCGCTCTTCCAGTCGCTTGCGAGCGGCGGCGATCTCAGTCGACGTCCGTGTTCCCTGCCGCGTCAGCAAGTAGATCGCGTATGCAGTCTGCCGCTCGTCGACCAGATTGTTGCCGTCGCGCGCAGCGATCGAGCGCAGGTAGGCGTTGCCACTGCCGATCAGATCGCCGGGGACCGGCTCGTCGCGTTCCGCTGCTTCGAGCAGGAAGTGCTGCGCATAGAGCGCAACGAATTCGACGACCTGCTCGCTGCCGGGCCAGAGCTTGTATGCGCCAGCGTCGTTCTGGCGTGCACGCAGCTCGCCCACGAGCCCTGCGATATCCGCCCCGGTCTCGGTGCGCACATAGCCGAACTCTGGCCGCGCCTTCAGCAGAATGGCCGGCATCGCCTGGCTCACGATCTGCTCGGTGCACGCGTACGGATAGTGCCCGAGATAGCTCACGAAGCCGTGCGCGAACTGCATCGGCAGCATGGAGGCGCCGGCTTCGAGCGTGCGGAAGTGCGGATACAGCGCACGATCGATAGCGATCTCGCGCTGCCCACGCTCCAACAGACCCGCCTTGATCTGCGTCATGTACGGCGTCGCCGGCCGGACGCTGAGGTCGATGCGGCGCGACGCGCCGGCAGTGCCCGCTTTCGCGGTGAATGTGAGATTCGCGGGTCCGAGCTCATCGCGCGTCCGTACGCGGAAGCGCACGGAGCCTTCGCGGCCCTCGGCGATTTTTGCGGATTGCGTGCGATCGCCGACGACTTCGAGCGCAGGGTCGGTCTGCAGCGTGACTGCGACAGTCGCGCTCTCGCCGGAGCCCTCGACGTTGTTCGATACGCCGACGCTCACGTCGAACTCGTCGCCCGGCGTCACAGTCGTCGGCGCGTTCGGCGACAACACGAAGTCACCGCGTACGACGGTGCGTCCGTCGAACACGCCGATGCGCTCGCTCGACACCGCAACAGCCATCACGCGCAGCGTGCCGTTGAAGTAGTCGGGCACGAGGTACTTCAGCTCACGCGGGGTCGCGTCTGCTTCGACGATGCCCGACCAGTACGCAACCGGCTTTTCGCCTTTGCGGCGGAACGGATTGAGATGCTTACCGATCAAGCCTTCCGCGTCGCCGCCCGGCGCGGCGCCGAGGCCGAGCTGCCGGAACTCCGGCAGGATCAGGTCGAGGATCTGCAGCGTCGACACTTCCAGTGCGCGCTTGGCGAAGAAGTGACCAAGCGGATCGGGCGTGCGATAGCTCGCGACCTGCAGGATGCCTTCGTCGACTGCGAACAGCACGATGCGCGACGGCCGCGCAGAGCTATAGCGGAATGTGACTTCCTGTCCCGGCTTCGCGAGGGCAGGGGATTCGACGCTGACTTGATTGCGTCGCGCATCGACATCGATCGAAAACGGCTGCACGCCGTACGACAGCGGGCTCGTGTAGATCTCGGGCGAGCCGGCGTCGCGCACGAAGGTCACGGTGACGTACGCGTTGCCTTCGAGACCCTCCGGCAGCTGCAGTCGTTGCACCGAGCTGGTCGTCGAAGTCTTGAACCAGTGCCACGCGTACACGCGCTCACGTTCGATCGTGATCAACCCCGCGCCTGCATACGGCGCGCGAATCGACAGCTCTACTTCCTCGCCGGGCGCATAGTCGCGTTTCGAGAGCGTCAGCTCCAGCTCCGCATTCTTCTCCAGCGCGCGCGTGACGTTACCTTCGCCTGCGACCTGATAGTCGAAGCGCGCCAGACGCTCGCCTTGAGCATCGCGCACTTCGTACGCGAAATTGCCGGGCGCATCGGTCGCCAGCGGCAGGTCGAAGCCATTCGCTGCGATGGCCAGCGGCTTCTCCTGCAGCGTCGTCTCCTTGCGCCGCGACTCATATTTATAGGTGCCGTTCTGCTGACGCATGAGCACTGAGACGAATCGCGTCTCGAGTCGCGCGAGCACGAGCTTGTCGACCGCCGCGGCACGTGCCTGCGGATTGATCGCGATCAAGTGAACGTTGCGAGTGCCGCCACGCGACAGGTACTGCAGATCGCCGTCGGCCTTGTAGCCGATCAGGAACGGCATGCTGGATACGAGCTGCGCCGCTTCCGCAGTCACGCCGCGACCGCCATCCGCCTCGAAGCCCTGCGTGACGAGATGCATCCGATACGTCGCACGCGCGAAGCGCTGCAGATTGAGCGTGAGCTTGGCGTCGCCTTTCGCATCGGTGGTGGTATCGGGCAACTGCTCCGTGTAGCCCTCGCGTGCGTACTGCGGGTCGTAGAACGTGTAATCCGGGAACGCGCGGAACGAAGGAATGCTCGGGTTGAGCGTCAGCTGTGCGGTGATGCGACGGTTCTCCGCCGGCGTGCCGAACAGATTCTCCAGGTGCACATGACCTTCGAGCGCTTCGGGCGCGACCCAGCCGTCGAGCGATTCGGTCGAGAACCCCGCCTTCATGCGCAAGCGATCCGGCTGGAAGTCGCGTACCTGCACCGTCGTCGAACCGATCAGGTCCGAGTTGTACTGACTGCGCACGATCGACAGCGACAGCGTGTACGTGCCGGTCGGCGACGTTGCTTTCGTCGGATGCAGGATCTCGCCGAAGCCGGCGGCGCCAGCGAGATATGTCTCGCGTCGCACGACGATGCCGCGCGGGTCGGTCACTTCCAGGCGCAGCGGCAAGCGATCGAGATCGCCGCGCCAGTCCTGGCTACGCACGATCGCCGCCGCGCGGATCTCCTCGCCGGGCCGGTAGATCCCGCGATCGGAGAACAAATACGCCGCGAGCGCGCCGCGGTCGGCGTTGCTTTCCACGCCGCCGACGTCGAAGCGCGAGAAGTCCAGCGCTCGGTCGCGTACATCGAACGGTAGGAAAGAGCTATCGCCGCCGCGTCGTGCGAGATACAGCACCGGCGCGCGCTCGTTCTTGAAGCTCGCGAGATCCGGGAAGCGCACGTGGCCAGCGCTATCCGTCGTCTCGCTGAGCGCGGGCAGGCCGTTTCGTCCAATGATCTCGACAGTCACGCCGGCAAGCGGCGCACCAGTCGCGATCGATTGCACGAACACATCGTGCGAGCGGTCGACCGAGCGTTTCGCGACCAGACCGAGATCGGTCACGACGAGCAGTCGCCCGTCTGACAACCCACCTGTGTTGTTCCATTGCGTGCCGTACTCGCGCGCAGATTTCTCGTCGCCATCCCAGGCCTGCGCGCGCACCAGGAAGATGCCGCGTCGATCGCCGCCCTCGGCGTCGAGGAACTCGCCGAGATCCACAGCTTCGTACTGCGCCTTGCCCGGGGTCGCCGGCGGCAGCTCCAGCACTCGCACGAAACGCTCTGCGACGTTCGCTGCGTCGAACGACCAGTTCGAGAACATCGGTGTCGCGAAATTGCCGTTCGATTGCGTGACGAGGTGCTGCAACTGGCGCGGTAGCAGCCGATTGACCTCGACGCGGATCTTGCGCAAGTTGCGCGCGAACAGACTCAGCGTCTTTTCGCCGGACATCGATAGCAGCGAGCCCTGATGCATGATGCTCAGCTCGCGCGGAAAATCCGGCACGCGAATGATGCGCTCGACGCTCTCGCCGAGCTGATAACCGCCAAACGAGCGCAGGCCCGAGTCGATCTTCACGTAGATGTAGCGACCCGGATCGGCCTCGTAGCGCAGGCTGTGCAGCTCGTAGTGATCGCGCTCGCCCGGGATCTGCGTGAGTTGCAGCTGCGTGTCGCTGCGCAGGACTTCCGGCCGCAGGTTGCTCGCGTTCCACGCGAACGGCCGGTTGCCACCGCCGGCGTCGTACGGCTGCTGCAGTTTCGGATCGGGATGCTTCATCGGCAGCAGCCAGGCGTGCACTTTTGGCGGCAGCTCCTTCTCCAGCACCGAGAACGATGTCGTGATCAGCAGCACCTGGTCCGGCTCATTGCGCTCATCGCGCACGATGTCGAGCGCGACGTCTGCAATCTTCAGGCTGTTCAGTCCGGGCACATCGACGTTGCTCGCGAGCTCCTGGCGCGTCTCGTTGCCGCCGCGCGCGGAGTGCACGCCCGGTGCGATCGCGATGTGCAGTCGACCGGCCTTCGCCGGCACTTCCACCTGACCGGAGTGCACGTAGGCGTTCAGCTTGAGCTTGTCGTACGTGACCATGAAGGTCGGCGCGCTCAGCTCCTTCTCGATCTTGTCGTTGATGCGCTCGAACATCGCGAGCTTGACGCGCTTCTCGAAGCTTTCCGGATCGACCGGATGCGTGAAGGAGATGCTGACCACCGCCTTCTTGTTCGCGGCGACCACCGGGTCCTGATAGAACTCCGTGTTCGCGACCTTCGCGACGAACGCAGGCGAGTCGAACTCGAACGTGTACTCACGCAGCTGCACGTGCCCGGCGGCGAACGTCTTGCGCGACAGCGACACTTCGAAGCGCTGACCGACGGGCCAGTCACTCGACGGCTGGAAGCGCAGCACCTTGTCGTCGTCCCAGGTCCATTGGCCGGCGAGCTTCGGGCTCATCGAGATGCCAGCTTGCTCCGGCTCGACGCTGTGACCGGCGCGATCGAGCGGCGCAGTCGACGAGTCGAAGCGCACGAACAGCGGATTCGGCGGACGCGGCGGCTCGCACGCGTAGCAAGTGACCGGCGGTGGCGTAACGGCGAACGTGACTTCGACGGGCTGGGGCCGATTCTCGTACCAGCGCCATACCAGCACTGCAGCAACGACCAGTGCGAGTGCGCTTGCACTGATCAGAGCCGCGCGCCGTGGATTTGTCCGGGCGGCGTTTGCGGTTGCTGCACCATGGACGTGCAGGAACGACGCGGACCTCGAAACCCACTGCGGCGGCTGCCAGGAAACCTGTCCGAAAGCCGCCCGCAACCCGGACCGAAACCGCTCGCCCGCACCCATGGAGACCTCTTGTTCGCCGCCCGCTGCGACGGATTTTGGGCGCGGATTGTGCCGTAAGACGGGTGGAACTGTGGCGAAGCGGTGGCGTCAGAGAATCCCTGGTGGCCGCGGTTAGCGGTCGGTGCGGAAATGGGTTACGGTTAGCTCCATGCGTAAGTTGAGATGGCTTTTTGCTTTGTGGTCCGTGGTGTTGCTCGCCGCCTGCGGCGGCTCCGAGCCGAAGTGCGTGGATCCGGACGAGCCCTACCTGGGTGCCAAGAACAATCCGCAGATCCATGTCCCCGAAGGCATGACGCAGCCGAACCGTTCCGAGGCGCTGGCGATTCCGGAGACCAAGAAGGCAGCGAACCCGTCCGGTCGCACCGCCTGTCTCGACACGCCGCCTTCCTATTTCCGCTCCACGGGCACCGTGGCACGCTCGCCGGAGGAAGTGGTCGCCAGCTGGGCGCAGGCCTGGGCGAATCGCGAAGCGGACGCCGTCGTTTCGCTGTACTCGACGCAGTTCGTCGCGCCGACCGATTCGGCGGGCTCCAAGGAGTGGCTCGAGCAGCGCCGCGAGCAGGTCGCAACCGGCCCGGTGCCCGACTCGATGGTGAAAGGATTGAAGGTCGAGCCGGACGGCGCCGATCGCCGCATCGTGTCGTTCACGCAGCAGTTCGGCGTCAACGCGCTGAAGAAGCAGCTGATACTCGTGCGCGAAAGCGGCTCGTGGCGCATCGTCGAGGAGAAAGTCGCTCTGTAGCAATGGGGACAGTCCCCATTTCTGCTTTCATCTCATGAAGTCGCAAACATCGGCAGTCCATGCCGCGACGGCGCTGCGTCCCGGCGCAGTGCGCGACGCGATCATCGATCGACTCGAGCGGGCCCTTGGCAAGCCGCTGCAGGGCGCGACACGTCGCGACATCTATGATGCGCTGACGCTTGCCATTCGCGAGGAGCTCGCCGAGCGCTGGATCGCAACCGGCACTCGCGTGAAGCGCGCGCGAGTGAAGCGCGTCTGCTATCTCTCGATGGAATTCCTGCTCGGCCGCAGTCTCATCAACGCGCTGTCCTCCTTCGAGGACGGGTTGCTCGAAGAAGTTCGCGAAACCGTCGAGTCGCTCGGTCACGATCTCGATCGCATCGCCGCCGAGGAAGAAGATCCGGGCCTCGGCAACGGCGGTCTCGGTCGTCTCGCTGCCTGCTTCCTCGATTCGCTCGCGACGCTCGGCTATGCAGCGACGGGCTACGGCATCCGCTACGACTACGGCATCTTCACGCAAGTCATCGGCGAAGATGGCGCGCAGCGCGAAGTCGCAAGCTCCTGGCTCGGCGTGCACAACCACTGGGAGCGCGGCCATGGCGGCGTGCGTTATCGAGTGCGCTTCGGCGGCCGCTGCCACGCGACGCGCGACGATCAAAGTCGCATCCGTTACGAGTGGGTCGATACGCAGGACGTCTGGGCCGTCGGTTACGACCTGCTCATCCCCGGCAATCGCAGCCCGACGGTGAATCACCTGCGGCTGTGGTCCGGCCGCGGCATCACGCCGTTCAAGATCGAGGCGTTCAACGCCGGCAACTATGCCGCAGCCGTCGCCGATCAGATCGAGGCGAAGAATCTCACGCGCGTGCTGTATCCGGACGACTCGACGCCGCAGGGCAAAGAGCTGCGCTTCAAGCAGCAGTACTTCTTCGTGAGCGCGTCGCTCCAGGACATGCTCGCGCAGCATCTCTCTGAGCGGCGCCAGCTCAAGGATCTGTCGCAGGCGATCGCGATCCAGCTCAACGATACGCATCCGGCGATGACGGTCGTCGAGATGATGCGGTTGCTCGTGGACGTGTACGACCTGCCGTGGCCGGTCGCATGGAAGATCACGTGCGAGACCTGCAGCTACACCAATCACACACTGTTGCCCGAAGCGCTGGAGACCTGGCCGATCGCGTTCTTCGAGCGGCTGCTGCCGCGCCACCTGCAGATCGTCTACCAGATCAATCGCGATTTTCTGGAGATCGTCAGCGCGCGCTATCCGAACGACCTCGACCGGCGCCGCCGCATGTCGCTGATCCTCGAGGAAGGCGACCGGCGCGTGCGCATGGCGTACCTCTCGGTCGTCGGTTCGCATCGCGTGAACGGCGTGGCGAAGCTGCACTCGCGGCTGATGCGCGAGACGATCTTCCACGACTTCGCCGAGCTGTGGCCGGAGCGTTTCGTCAACGTCACGAACGGCATCTCGGTGCGACGCTGGTTGAAGCAGGCGAACACCGGTCTCGCTGCACTCGTCACCGAGAAGCTCGGCTCAGCGTGGGAGAACGATCTCGAAGATCTCGAACGTCTGAAGTGGGCGATCGACGATGCCGATTTCTGCCAGCGCTTCCGCGCCGTCAAGCGCGCGAACAAAGAGCGACTCGCCAACACGATTCATCAGCTGCTCGGTGTCGACCTCACCGTCGACGCGATGTTCGACGTGCAAGTCAAGCGCATCCACGAGTACAAGCGCCAGCTACTGAATCTGTTGCACGTGGTCGTGCGCTACCAGCGCATCCTCGACAATCCGGCCGCGCCGATCGTGCCGCGCGTCGTGATGTTCGCCGGTAAAGCCGCGCCCGGGTATCACATGGCGAAAGCGGTCATCAAGCTCATCAACAACGTTGCGCAGGTCATCAACACCGACGCGCGCGTCGGCGACAAGCTGAAGGTGTGCTTCCTGCCCGATTACGACGTGTCACTCGCGCAGGAGATCATGCCGGCCGCGGACTTGTCGGAGCAGATTTCCACCGCCGGCATGGAAGCTTCGGGCACCGGCAACATGAAGCTGTCGCTGAATGGCGCACTGACGATCGGTACGCTCGACGGCGCGAACATCGAAATCCGCGACGCGGTGGGCGCAGAGAACATTTTCATCTTCGGCCTGACCGCCGAAGAGGTGGTCGCGCGGCGCGCGCAAGGCTACTCGCCGTCCGCAGTGCTGGCCGGCAGCGCCGAGCTCAAGCGAGCCATCGAGCTGATCGAGTCGGGCCACTTCACGCCGCAGAATATCTTCGACTCGAAGGTCGTCACCGATCGGTTGACGGCGGACGGGGAACATTTCATGGTGTTGGCGGATTTCGACGCCTACTTGGCCGCGCAGCAGCGCGTCGACGCGCTGTACACGAATCCCGACGAATGGACGCGCAAGTCGGTGATCAATGCGCTGAGCATGGGGCCGTTTTCGAGCGATCGCAGCGTCCGCGAGTACGCCGATAACATCTGGGGTATCAAGCCGGTTTTGTAGGCCCGTTTTGTAGAACGCACGTCCGATGTCCGACCTCACCGACTTCGATCTCCACCTGTTCGGCGAGGGCAATCACCACCACATCCATCGCAAGCTCGGCGCGCATTCGGCGGTGCGCGACGGCGTGCAAGGCACGCGCTTCGCGGTGTGGGCGCCAAATGCGCGGCGCGTCAGCATCGTCGGCGACTTCAACCACTGGAACGGGCACAGCCACGCCATGCAGCGGCGCGGTACCTCCGGCGTGTGGGAGACGTTCGTGCCGAAAGTCGGCCCCGGCACGCTCTACAAGTTCGAGATCGATAACGCGCACGGCCGGGTGCAGCTCAAATCGGATCCTTACGCGTTCCAGATGCAGCTGCGGCCCGACAACGCATCGATCGTCGCGGACATCGGCGGCTTTCACTGGAATGACGCCGAATGGCTCGCGCGCCGCGGCGGATGGGATCCGCTGCGCGCGCCGATCAACATCTACGAGCTGCATCCGGGCTCATGGCGTCGCTCGTGGCATCGCAAGCCCGCGTTCCTGACGTGGGATGAAATCGCCGAGCAGCTCATCCCATATCTGCACGATCTCTGCTACACGCACGTCGAGCTGGTCGGCGTCGCCGAGCATCCGTTCGACGGTTCGTGGGGCTACCAGGTGCTCGGGCATTTCGCGCCGACGGCGCGGCACGGTACGCCGCACGACTTCAAGCGCTTCGTCGATCGACTGCATCAAGCAGGCATCGGCGTCTTCATGGACTGGGTGCCCGCGCATTTTCCGAAGGACGCGCACGGGCTGGCGGAGTTCGACGGCACGCATTTGTATGAGCACGCCGATCCGCGCATGGGCGAGCACCAGGAGTGGGGCACGAAGATCTTCAACTACGGCCGTCACGAAGTGCGCAACTTCCTGGTCGCGAATGCGATGTTCTGGATCGAGGAGTACCACATCGACGGTTTGCGCGTCGACGCAGTCGCCTCGATGCTCTATCTCGACTACGGCCGCAAGCAGGGCGAATGGACGCCGAATCGCTACGGCGGCCGCGAGAATCTCGAAGCGATCGAATTCCTCAAGCAGCTCAACTGGACCATCGGTCACTACTTTCCGGGCGTGTTGACGATGGCCGAGGAATCCACGGCGTTTCCCGGCGTCACGCGGCCCGTGCATCTCGGCGGGCTCGGCTTCCACTTCAAGTGGAACATGGGCTGGATGAACGACACGCTGCGTTACATGGCGCTCGACCCGCTCTATCGCCGGCACAATCACAACCTGATCACGTTCTCGTTCGTCTACGCGTTCTCGGAGCATTTCATCCTGCCGCTGTCGCACGACGAGGTCGTGCACGGCAAGCGCTCGCTGCTCGACAAGATGCCGGGCGACGAGTGGCGCAAGCGCGCCAACTATCGGCTGCTGATCGGCTACCAGATCGCGCATCCGGGCAAGAAGCTGATCTTCATGGGCGGCGAGTTCGGCCAGTGGCACGAGTGGCGCGACTACGAGGATCTCGCCTGGGCCGCGCTGGCGCACCCGCATCACCAGGAATTACACGGTTGGAATCGCGCGCTCAATCGCCTGTATCGCAACTATCCGGAGCTGCACGCGAGCGAGCACGCCTGGGACGGATTTCGCTGGATCGATCCTGACAATGCGGCCGAGAGCGTGTTCGCGTTCCTGCGCCAGCGTCTGCCGGGCGAAGGCGGCACGCAGCTCGTGATCGCGTTCAACCTGACGCCGGTGCCGCGCGATCATTACTTATTCGGCGTGCCGCAGGCCGGACGTTATCGCAAGATCCTCGACAGCGATTCGCCGGCATTCGGCGGCTCGGGCTACTCGCAACAGGGCGAAGTCGAAGCGCAGGCCGAAGGCTGGCGCGATTTTCCGGCGCGCATTGCCTTGACGTTGCCGCCCTTGGCGATGGTGATATTCGAAAGGCTGTAGGTCGGGCTTTAGCCCGACAATCCGTGTCGCGTTGAAATCCGACCTACACGGATCGCCTCCGATTTGCGACCATCGCACCCCCCATGCATGCACTAGCCTCCGACCTCAGCGCCGCAGCAATGCTGCCTGGCTCACCCGAACCGCTTGGCGCCACGTGGACCGGCGAAGGCGTGAACTTCGCCGTGCACTCCAGTGGCGCATCCAGCGTCGAAGTGTGCATTTTCGATGCGACCGGCCAGCGCGAGATCGCCAGGCTTGCACTGCCCGAGCGCAGCGACGATGTCTGGCACGGCCTGCTGCCGGCGCCGCACGGTGTGCCCGGGCTGGTGTACGGGCTGCGTGCGCACGGACCTTACGATCCGCCACACGGGCTGCGCTACAACGGCAACAAGCTGCTGGTCGATCCGTACGCACGCGCGCTGGTCGGCAAGTTTCAGTGGAATCCAGCACTGCTCGGGCATGGCGAGAGCGATCGGCCCGATCCTGCGGACAGTGCTCCTTATAACTACAAGGCGCGCGTTATCGACAATGCATTCGACTGGGGCGATGACATATCGCCGTCGGTGCCATGGCGTGACACGGTCATCTACGAGCTGCACGTCAAAGGTTTTACGAAACTGCATCCGGCAGTGCCGGAGCGCGAGCGCGGCACTTATCTCGGCCTCGCACGACCCGAAGTCATCGCGCATCTCAAGCAGCTCGGTGTGACCACGGTGGAGTTGCTGCCGATCCAGGCATTCATTTCCGAGCAGTTCGTGACCGACAAGGGGCTCAGCAACTACTGGGGCTACAACCCGCTCGCGTGGTTTGCACCCGCGCCGGAGTATGCGCTCGAGGATGCAGTCACCGAGTTCAAGACGATGGTCAAGGCGCTGCATGCAGCGGGCATCGAGGTGATCCTCGACGTCGTGTTCAATCACACCGCCGAGGGCAACGAAACCGGACCGACGCTCAGTCTGCGCGGCCTCGACAATGCGGCGTATTACTGGCTGGAACCGAAGTCGCTCGCGCAATACGTCAATCGCGCGGGCACGGGCAACACACTCGCGCTCGGGCACGAGGCAACGCGCGACCTTGTGATCGATTGCATGCGTTATTGGGTCGAGGAGATGCACGTCGACGGCTTCCGCTTCGATCTGGCGCCGATCCTCGGGCGCGAGAACGGTCGCTTCCGCACTGACGCGCCGTTCTTCAAGGCACTGGCCAACGAGGCGTCGCTGCGTTACGTGAAGCTGATCGCCGAGCCTTGGGACATCGGCGTCGACGGCTACCAGCTCAGCCGCTTCCCGGCCGGCTGGTCCGAGTGGAACGATCTGTACCGCGACACGATGCGCGGCTTCTGGCGCGGCAACCCCGGGATCCTCGGTAATTTCGCCGAGCGTTTCGCCGGCTCCAGCGATCTGTTCCGCGCGAGCGGCCGACGTCCGACCGCGAGCATCAACTATGTTGCTTGTCACGACGGCTTCACGCTGTACGACGCGACCGCTTACAACGACAAGCACAACGACGCCAACCGCGAAGAGAATCGCGACGGCCACAATCACAATCTGAGCTGGAACTGCGGTGTCGAAGGTCCGACCGAAGATCCCGCGGTGATGGAGCTGCGCGAACGCCAGGTCCGCAACCTGTTCGCGACGCTGGTCGTCTCGCAGGGCGTGCCGATGCTGCAAGCGGGCGACGAGTTCGGCCGCACGCAACGAGGCAACAACAACGCTTACTGCCAGGACAACGAGATCAGCTGGGTCGATTGGGATCTCGCCAAGCGCCGCGTCTGGCTCACTGCATTCGTCCGACAATTGCTCACGTTGCGCAAACACGCGACGGGCCTGCGGCGTGACACCTTTCTCAAGGGCGCGCGCCAGGTCGATCGCGAGCACAAGGACGTGAGCTGGCGCCATCCGCTCGGTCACGAGATGAATGCCGGCGACTGGCACGACGAGAACGCGCGAGCGCTCGGCGTGCTGATCGGCCATGCCTTCGCGGATCCGCATGGAACCCCGAACGGGCATCTCCTGTTTCTATGCAACACCGGCGACAAGCCGGTGGACTTTCGCCTGCCGGCGCCGAAAACCAATGCGGTCTGGCAGGTAGTGTTCGACACTGCCCGCTGGCGCTCGAGCGATTTCGGCAAGCGCCTGGCAGCCGGCGAGACATGCGCCGTTTCGTTCCACTCCTGCGTGCTGCTCGCGGATGGCGATGCACCGTTGAGCGTGCGCAGCTTCTCGATGCAAACTTGAGCGAGGATGAACGCGGTCCAGGAACTTGCCAGGCTCTACGGCGTCGCTGACGCGTACGTGGACTATCGCGCGCAGCCTCGTGAGGTTTCGTTGCAATCGCAGGCCGCAATCCTCGCGGCCATCGGCGTCGATGCAGCGGACGAGCAGGCTGCGGCCGCGGCCATCCATCAGCACGAGACCGTTCGCTGGACCAAGCTGCTGCCGCCGGTCGTCGTGGTCGAGGTCGGTACGGCGCTCGTGGTGCCCGTCTCGGTGCCGCTCGAACTCGATGCGACGTGGCTCGAATGGCGCGTCACTCTGGAAGATGGCACGCGGCGCAGAGGCGTCTCGCGGCTCGACAAGCTCAAGGTCATCGAAGAAGGCAGCGCCGACGATCGCGCCTATCGCCGCTATTCGCTGACCCTGCCGGCCCTGCCACTCGGCTATCACATGGCCTCGATCGCGCTGGACACCGGGCTCAGCGGCCAGGTGCGTTTGATCGTGGCACCCGAGCATTGCTACCAGCCACAGGTCATCGCGGCTGGGACTCGCGCATGGGGCATCGCTGCGCAGCTCTATGCGCTGCGCTCGCCGCGTAACTGGGGCATGGGCGATTTCCGCGATCTGCGCGAGCTGATTCGTCACGCCGCGCCGCTCGGCTGCAGCATCGTCGGTCTCAATCCGCTGCATGCGCTGATGCCGGCCAACCCGGCGCACATTAGTCCCTACAGTCCGTCGAATCGGCAATTTCTCAACGTGCTGTACGTCGCCGTGGAAGACGTGCCGGATTTCGCCGAGTGCGCCGAGGCTCGCGAGCGCGTCGCTGCCGAGGAGTTCCAGTCGACGCTGCGTCGCTTGCGTGCGGCCACGAACGTCGACTACGTCGGCGTTGCCGCCGCGAAGTTCGAAATTCTCAAGCTCCTGTACGCGAGCTTCCGCCGCCATCATCTGGATAGCGACAGCAAGCGCGCCCAGGCGTTTCGCAGTTTCGTCGAGATGCAGGGCGAGCCGCTGCGTCTGCATGCCATCTACGATGCGCTCGACGCCCACCTGCGATTGCAGGGTCCGCAGTACTGGGGTTGGCCGAGCTGGCAGGAGGACTATCGCGATCCGGCGTCGCTGATCGTCAACCGCTTTGCGCGCGAGCGGGCGCAAGATGTCGAATACTTCCTCTATCTGCAGTGGCTCGCGGCCGAGCAGCTGACTGACGCGCAAAACACTGCGCGCCAGCTCGGGATGAGTATCGGCCTCTACGGCGACGTGGCAGTCGGCGCCAATTCAGCCGGCTCCGAGACGTGGTCGAATCGTCATCTCTATCGGCAGGGCGCATCCGTCGGCGCGCCGCCCGATGCGCTGGCCTTGAAAGGACAGGACTGGGGCATTCCGCCCCAGGATCCGAACGAGCTGCGCGCTCAGCAGTATCAGCCGTTCATCGGGCTGATCCGCAACAACATGCGGTACTTCGCAGCGCTGCGGCTCGATCACGTGATGTCGCTGTACCGCTTGTGGTGGGTGCCGCGCGGCCTGCTCTCGAAGGACGGCACATATGTGCACTATCCGCTCGAGGACCTGATCGCGATCATGGCGCTGGAAAGCGAGCGCGACGAATGTCTCGTGATCGGCGAAGACCTCGGCACCGTGCCCGAAGCGATGACGATCGCGATGGAGCACTATCGCGCGT
This sequence comes from Steroidobacteraceae bacterium, assembly GCA_035493235.1. GTDB lineage: Bacteria > Pseudomonadota > Gammaproteobacteria > Steroidobacterales > Steroidobacteraceae > Steroidobacter. The sequence continues at coordinate 107,951 of DATJIP010000052.1, read as the reverse complement.
ACCACTACAAAGTGCTGCTGTTCGAGCAGGAGCCGAGCGGCAGATTCAAACCGCCGAGCGCGTATGTCCCGACTGCGCTCGCGGTGGTCACGACACACGATTTGCCGACGCTGCGCGGTTGGTGGGAAGAGGGCGACCTCGCGCTGCGCGATCGTCTCGATCTGTATCCGAGCGAGGACTTCAGGGCGCAGGCACACGCCACGCGTGCATCGGAGCGGCGCGAGCTGCTGCTCGCACTCGTTGCGGAAAATCTGTGGCGCTGGTCGCCCGATCAGCCGCTGCCGCCGTATTCACCGGCGCTGTCGCGCGCGGTGCATGCGTACCTGGCCATGTCGGAGGCCAACATCGCGATGATCCAGATCGAGGACCTGATCGGCATGGGCGATCCTGTCAACGTGCCGGGCACGGACACCGAGTATTCGAACTGGCAGCGCAAGGTCACGCAGGACACCGGCGATATCTTTGCGCGTGCCGACGTGCACGATATTCTCGCGGCCATGAATGCCGCGCGTCGCGGCGTACACCCTAACGACTGAGGTTCCCCATGCATCGCAGCCGTCTCGCCGGATTCATCATGGATTGCCGCACCGATGATCTGGAGCAGGCGGCGCAGTTCTGGAGCGCCGCGCTCGGCGTGCCGCTGAAGCCCGCGAGCGAAGAGCCGAGTACGCTGTATCGGCAGCTGATGACTGGCGACGGCCTGCACATCGAAGTGCAAAAGGTCGAGCACGAGAGTCGCGTGCACATCGACATTGAGACGGACGACCTCGAGGCGGAAGCGCGCCGGCTGGAAGCGCTGGGCGCGAAGCGCGTCGGCAAGGTGCACACCTGGTGCGTGATGCAGGCGCCGACCGGTCAGCGCTTCTGTCTCGTCAGGCCGCAGCGGCCCGGTTTCAAAGAGGACGCGAACGTCTGGAAGTAGCAGACGGTTCCCTAGGTTCCCCGACATAACGGTTACGGATCACGGACACGCCGGGTCGGCGGATCCATCGCGCCCGGCCGGGCGTATAGCCGACAGCGTTCGTTCACGGGAGGAACCCCACATGCTGTTCAGACTCAGGGATCTGCCGTCGTCCATCGTGCGCCCGCGCGTCACGCCCGACCCGCAGCATGCTGCGGAGCTCGCAAAGCGCATCAGCGAGCTCGCGTACAGCCCGGAAAACGGCTTCCATCGCGATCAGCGACAACATCGCCGGGCGATGCCGCGGCTGGTGCTCATTCCCAGGTAAGCGCGCCTTAACCTCTGATAATCCCCCACACGACGAGCGCGGCGACGGCCGCGCCCGCCCAGAGCCGCCACACCGGAACTCGCTGCATTCCTGCTGTCGACGCGCTTGCGTCCGCTCAGCATCGGGCTGGTGAGATCGTTCCGGTCATACAGCAGATAGAACAGGATCGCGCCGACGTGCACGGCGGCCAGCGCGATGAGCACGTTGAACGACAGCTCGTGCGCTTCGGCGAGCACGCGGCCAGCATCGAAGCTGACGAGATGCGACAACGGGCCGGACTCGAGTCCGTCGATGTCAGTCGCGAACAAGCCGAGCGTCACCTGCACGAGCATCGCCAGCAACATCGCGACGACACTCCCATGCGGACATCATAAAAGACAGGGCCCGCGCGCTGTGCAGCGGCGGGCCCTCCGAGGCTGAAGAATTATCAGCGAGTCTTTACTGGGCGAGTGCTTACTGGCCGCTCTGGGCGAACCGCAACCGCACCATCGCGCGCTGCGCGACCTTCTCGCCGTTGCGCTCGACCGGCTCGAAGCGCCAGCCGCGGATCGCGCGGACCGCCGAGTCGTCGAACACGTTGGCCGGGCTCGCGTTGCGCACTTCGACGTCCTCGACCGTGCCGTTCGGCGTCACGGTGAACGCCAGCTCGACCCAGCCCTCGACACCACGCTTGCGCGCCGCTTCCGGATACACCGGCTGCACCGTGCGCGTGCGCTTGAGGGAGTTGGCCGACACGATGTTCGTCTGCAACGCGTTGGCTTCGCGAGCGGCTGCGAGATCTTTCTCGGCCTGCGCGATCGCCGGTTCGCTGTAGCGCGCACCCACGTCGCGGGCGGCAGCGATCAGCTGCTCGGCGCGCGGGAATGCCTTGGCGGCCGTCGCACCCTTGCCGGACTCGAGCAGACGGTTGGTCAGCTGCTTCGAGAGGTCGTCGACCTCGGGGCGCGTCGGCGCGGTGTTACGCAGATTCACGAGCAGATCGCGAGCGCTGTCGCCCGGCGGATCGATCAGCTTGCCTTCGGAGAGGCGCTGACGAATGTCGGCAACCAACGGATCGCTTGCTGCGGTCGACGGCGTTTTGCGCGCGGCCGGCGCCGCGGCCGCAGAGGCAGCCTTGGTCGCGTCGCCGAGCTGACGCTCGACAGCGGAGAGAGCCGCGCTGCCGGACCCCATCTGGCGTGACACGCTCACGAAGGCCGCTGCCGCCACGAGATCGCCGGCGGCCAGCGACTTGCGAGCTTCCTCGGTCGTGAGAGCGGCGAACTCACGCGACGCCTGCACGACATTCGGATCGGTGGCATCGAGGCGGCGTGCGTCCAGCAGGGAATCCTTCGCGCTGGCGTTCGCCGGCGTGATCAGCCGGCCGTTCTGCATGCGGTCGTTCGCCTGGTTCACAAGCTGCTTCACCTTGGCGCCGACTTCGGCGGCCTGGCTGAGCTTGATGCGCTCACGCTCGCGCGCCATCTGCGTGTCGAGGAACGCGAGGCGCGGATGCGCGGGATCGATGTCGCGCGCCAATTCGATGTTGCGGCTGGCGTCTTCCAGCTTCTCGGAAGTCAGCGACGCCTCGGCGCGCTCCAGGATCTTGTCGACGACGGAGCGGATGCCGTCTTTGGCGGCCTGGCTGTTCGGGTCGAGCGCCAGGGCGCTGCGGTAGTAGTCGAGCGCGCTGTCGCCAGCGGGCTCCAGATACTTGCCGGCAGCGAACGCTTCTTTCGCGAGCGCCAGCTCGGCCTGAACCGGATCGATCTTCTCGGGCACGGCGCCGGGCTGTCCCGGTGCGGGCGTGGTCTGCACGACCGGCGGGGGCGTCGGCTCGCCCGTGAACTTGCTGACGGCGAACCAGATGCCACCGACGACGACTAGCAGGCCGGCTGCGAGCGCGCCGTACGTGACCACGTAATTCTTCTTCTCGCCGCCGCCGGAAGCGCTGGCGGCGCTCATGCGCTGGCCCTGTGCGAGCAGGTCAGCGTGCTGCGTGACCGCGGCTTCGAGCGCGAGGCGCGTCTGGCCGTGCGACAGCGGCGTGAGCAGGAAGCGGAAGATGCGGCCGGTGGCGGTCAGCTGCATGAGCGCAGCGCTGTCCTCGCGCTTGCCTGCAACGATCACGACCAGCTCGGGGAAATGCTGAGTCAGCTGCGCCACCATGGCGGCGACGTCGGCCGTGCTCGCGGTATCGGCGACCAGCACACCGGGCTTCAGGTCCGACAGCTTGCCGGCGACATGATCGAGGTCCGGAGCGGGCGCGACCGCCGTGCCGCGCGGGGCGGCTTTCTTGACGGTTTCGACCAGGTTCGCGTCGCGGCTCAGCACCAGGATGGGCGGGTGATGAGCCTCGTCCGCTCCGGTGCGATGCGCGTCGAACTCCAGATTGACCTCATCGGCCGTGCCGTGTGCCGAACGAGTGTGCTGAGCATTGGCCATACAACCCCTCCTTTAGGGGGCTTTCATGTTTGCCGTCTAATACTACTTATGCAACATGGAATGACTGAGAACTGCATCTGCCTTTTCCAGTCCGCGCCCGTGAACTGGGACTCAAAACTGCGACAGTCGGGGCTACCTGTACCGGGTTTAAGCCGAACTGCCTAGGAGCGAAACGCTGAACGGCCTGCCGGAGCACTCTGGGTAGCTCTGGAGGGCTGCGGATTTACCGTCAGTGCCGGGGCGGGCTATATACGGCGGGTGCCAACTCCCCCGAATCCCGCAGCGCTGGTGCATAGGGTAACGACCCCCTTCGGCACCCGAGAAGACCCCTTCTACTGGCTGCGCGACGACACGCGCAGCGACCCGCGGGTGCTGGCGCATCTGCGGGCCGAGACTGCTTACGCCGAGGCGGTGTTGCAGCCGGCGAAGCCGCTGATCGACGAGCTGTATCGCGAGATCGTCGGCCGCATCAAGGAGGACGATTCGAGCGTGCCGGTGCGCTATCGCGGGTACTGGTATGCGAGTCGGTTCGTCAGTGGCGAGCAGTATCCGGTGATCTTCCGCCGTGCCGACCAGGCTGACGCGCACGAAGTCGTGCTGCTCGACTGCAACGTGCTCGCCGTCGGTCAGCCGTTCTTGCAACTCGGCGGGTACGAAGCGAGCCCGGACAACCGGCTGCTCGCGTACACCGAGGACGTCGTCGGTCGGCGCCAGTTCCGGGTCCGCTTCAAGGACATCGCCAGCGGCGAGTTGCTCGGCGACGTGATCGAGAACGCCGAGCCCGATGTGGCGTGGGCTGACGACAACCGCACGCTGCTGTACGTCGAGAAAGATCCTGTGACGCTGTTGGGCCGGCGCGTGCGCGCGCACGTCCTCGGCACGCCGGTCTCGGCCGATCGGCTCGTATACGAAGAACCCGATGAAAGCTTCGATCTGGTCGTGACGCGCAGCAAGTCCGAGCGTCATCTGTACATCGGCGTGGAAAGCACGACGATTTCCGAGTGGCGCTATGCGCGCGCCAACGATCCGTCGCTGAATTTCAGCGTAATCGTGCCGCGCGAGGCGGAGCACGAGTATCAGATCGAAGATCTCGACGAGCGCATGCTGATTCGCACCAACTGGCAGGCGCAGAACTTTCGCATCGTCGCCGCGCCGCTCGACGCCTGCGGCGATCGCTCGCGCTGGCGCGACGTGATTGCGCACGATCCCGAGGTCTTCCTGCAATCGCTGGAAGTGTTCCGCGACTGCATCGCGGTCAACGAGCGTTCGGGCGGGCTGCTGCGGATCCGCGTGCAGCGCTGGAGCGGCGGCGAGCCGTTCTATATCGCGGCGGACGATCCCACCTACACGATGCGGATCGGCTCGAATCCCGAGCTCGATGCCACGACGCTGCGCTACGTCTACACGTCGCTGACGACGCCGGCGACGACCTACGACTACGACCTCCGCACCGGCGATCGACAGCTGCGCAAGCGCGAACCGGTGCTCGGCGATTTCGATCCGGCGAACTACGCGAGCGAGCTGTTGTGGGCGCCCGCGCGCGATGGCGAGCGCGTGCCGGTGTCAGTGGTCTATCGCAAGGGTTTGGCTCGCGACGGGTCGGCGCCGCTCTATTTGTACGCCTACGGTTCGTACGGGCTGAGCGCGGATCCGGCGTTCAGCTCGGCGCGACTCTCGTTGCTCGATCGCGGCTTCGTCTACGCGATCGCGCACGTGCGCGGGGGCCAGGAACGCGGCCGCCGTTGGTACGAAGCCGGCCGGCTCGGCCACAAATGGAACACGTTCAACGATTTCATCGACGTCACCGACTTCCTCGTGGCGCACGGCTACGGCGCGCGCGACCGCGTGTTTGCTGCCGGGGGCAGCGCGGGCGGGTTGCTCGTCGGCGTGCTCGCCAACGTCGCGCCCGAGCGCTATCGCGGGCTGATCGCGCACGTGCCGTTCGTCGACATCGTCACGACCATGCTGGACGAGTCGATTCCGCTGACCACGCTGGAATACGAGGAATGGGGCAACCCGCACGAGCGACCCCATTACGAATACATGCTTTCGTATTCGCCGTACGACAATGTCCGCCCGCAAGTCTATCCGGCGATATTGGTAACGACCGGCCTGTGGGACAGCCAGGTGCAGTACTACGAGCCGGCCAAGTGGGTGGCGAAGCTGCGGAACGCGAACCGCGGCAACCAACCTTTGCTTTTGCACGTTAATCTGGAAGCTGGCCACGGCGGCAAGTCCGGCAGGTACGAGCGTCTGCGCGAGGTCGCGCGAGAATACGGCTTCATCATCAGCCTCGGCGGTGGTCCATGAGCCCAAGCCATGAGTAGCGGCGGGTACATCCTGCTTGCTGACGACAACGCGACCGACGCGGAGCTGACCATCCGCGCGCTCGAGATCGGCGGCGTCGGCGAGAAGATCGTGTGGGTGCAGGACGGCGAGGCGGCCCTGCACTTCGTGTTCCGCGAAGGCGTGTATGCACAGCGTGCGCCGGGCAATCCATGCGTCATGTTGCTGGACCTGAACATGCCGAAGATCGACGGCCTGGAAGTGCTGGCGCAGATCAAAGGCGATCCGCGCACGCGCTCGACGCCGGTGATCATCATGTCGTCCTCGGACCAGGAATCGGACATGCTGCGCAGCTATGCAGCGTACGCGAACAGCTATATCGTCAAGCCGATCGACTTCAAGGAGTTCACCGAGCAGGTCGCGCTGCTCGGGCAGTACTGGACCCGTATCAACCGTTACGGATTCTGATCACGCATGAATCGCCGACATTTCCTCGGAACGATGGCCATGGCTTTGAGCAGCGGCGCTGCCGGCGCAGCATCATCGGGCGGCACACAGCAGCCGCACGAGATGGCGACGCGGAAGATTCCGTCCGCCACCAACAACGAGAGCGTGCCGGTCATCGGCATGGGCACCTGGAACACGTTCGACGTCAGCGGCAGCTCCAGCGAGCGCGCACCGCTGCAGAAGGTGCTCGAAGTGTTCTACGCGGCCGGCGCGCGACTGATCGACAGCTCGCCGATGTATGCCAACGCCGAGGGCGTGACTGGCGATCTGGTGCAGAAGCTCGGCAAGCAGGCGAGCACGTTCTACGCAACCAAGGTGTGGACCAGCGGGCGCGACAAAGGCGTCGCGCAGATCGAGCACTCGCTGCGCGCGATGAAAACGCCGCGTCTCGATCTTCTGCAGATCCACAACCTGCTCGATTGGCGCACGCACGCCGAGACGCTGCGGCAGCTGAAGAGCGACGGCAAGATCCGCTACTCCGGCGTCACGCACTACACCGTCGGCGCGCATTCGGAGATCGAGGCGGTGCTGCGCACCGAACGTTTCGATTTCGCGCAGTTCAATTATTCGATCGGCACGCGTGCGGCCGAGCAGCGGTTGCTGCCGTATTGCCAGGACCATGGCATCGGCGTGCTCATCAATCGTCCATTCGAAGAAGGCGGGCTGTTCACGCGCGTCGGCAATCGCAAGCTGCCGGGCTACGCCAAGGAAATCGGCTGCACGAGCTGGGCGCAGGTGTTCCTCAAATACATCGTTTCGCACCCGGCCGTGACCTGCGTGATTCCCGCGACCTCCCGCGCCGAGCACATGCAGGACAACCTGCAGGCCGGGTTCGGTCCCATGCCGGATGCCGCAATGCGCGAACGAATGGCGAAGGACTTCGACGCGAGCCGCTGACAAGAAATCCGTTTCTCGTGACCTGAGTCTCCTTTTGCAGGCCTAGAACTGGCCTCAAGCGTGCGTATTAAGCCCCTCATCGTCATACTCCTTGGCCGGTTCTGAGCCGTTCGAAAACACGCGTAAATGTTGTCCCGACAGCGATGCGGGGGCACGAGCGCGGAGGGAGATTAGAGGCATGGGCGTGATCCTGATTGCGTTCGAGCGCGAGGCCGAGCTGAGTGCGCTCGAGCAGCTGCTTGCGGGCAAGGGTCATCGGGTCGTCCGGTCGGGCAATGGCCTGGCCGCGCTGGACGCTGCGCGACGCGAGCCGCCGCATGCAATCGTCTCCGACATCGTGCTGCCGCGCATGGACGGCTTTGCGCTGTGCCGCAAGTGGAAGCAGGACGAGCGGCTGCAGTCCATCCCCTTCCTGTTCTATACGCGTCGTCACGACGACCCGAAGTACGAGCGCTTCGCGCTGGAGCTCGGTGCCGAGCGCTTCCTCGCACGCTCCGTTTCGCCTGAACAGCTGGTCACGGCGCTCGATGAGCTGCTGGTGAACGTGCCCAAGCCGAGCGGCAATGGCGGCTCCACCGGCACGATGCCGCTGCCTACGTTAGACGAGACGGTCATCCAGCGACCCGTCGGTCTGGACAAGGCGCAGCGCGCCGCGGAAGCCGAGAAAGTGGCCCGCATCGCCGAGCTGGAGAACGCATCGCGTAAGCACGCCGCGGAACTGGAGAAGGTGCAGCGCGCCGCGGAAGCCGAGAAAGCGGCCCGCATTGCCGAGCTGGAGAGCGCGTCGCGCAAGCAAACCGCGGAACTGGAGAAGTTGCAACGCAAGGAGGCCGAAGCGACCGAACGCGCGCAGCAGGCTCACTCGCGACTGCTGGGACAGATCGAAGAGCTCGAAGCGACAAATAAACGGCTCGCTGCCGGCGAGGCGCGGTTCCGCCGTGTGTTCGAAGCGAATCCGCTGCCGATGTGGATTGCCGATCACGCGACTGGCGGCTTCATTGCCGTCAACGACGCAGCCCTCGCGCTGTACGGTTACAACCGCGCGGAGTTTCTGGCGCTCAAGGGCAGCTCGCTAGAAGCGCCCGATGCCGAGGACGATGCCGCTCCGGTTGCGCATCAGCGCAAGGACGGCGGCTCGCTGAAGATCTCGCTCGGCTCGCATGAAATCGAATTCGACGGTCGCAGCGCCGATCTCGTTTCGGCCTATGACCTGACCGAGCGCGCTGCCGCCGAGCAGAAGCTGCGCGAGGAAGCAGTCACGCTGCGCAAGGAAACGATCAGCACTCGCACGCTGGTTGAAGCCGCACCGGATGGTTGCTGGATTCTCGATAGCAATGGCCGGCTGATCGACCTCAACGCGGCCTACTGCCGCATGACCGGCTACAGCCGCGAAGAGCTGCTCGGCATGAATGCCTCGCAGATCGAAGATCAGACTGCCGGCGAAACGACGATGCGGCTGCAGCTCGGCCGCGTGCAGGGCGGCGGTCGTTACGAGACCAAGCATCGTTGCCGCGACGGCTCGCTGCTCGACGTCGAAGTGAGCGTCGGCGTGATGGAGGCGGGCGCCGCAGGCGACAACATGGTGTTGATCCGCGATGTGTCGGAGCGCCGCCGCGAGTTCGTCACCCAGCGCGCCAGCCAGCGTGGGCTCGAATTCCTGGTCGAGCTGTTCAAGCAGTCCGAGAGCTTCGACGAGTCGGCGATCGTGCGTCGCGTGATCGATCAGGCGGCGGACACGACCGGCAGCCCGCTCGCGTACATGTATTTCGTCGATCCCGCGCGCAAGACGATTGCGCTTGCCGCGTGGCGCGATGGCACTCAGCCGATGGCGACGATGGTCAATGCCGAAGCGCGTCCGCTGGCGCGTGCAGGCTTGTTCACCGAATGCGTTCGCGCGCGTCATCCGACGTCGAGCAACGATCTGACACGCAAGCCGCAACAGGATGGCTTGCCGGATCTGCAGCGCTATCTGGCGGTGCCGATGATTTCCGGCGACGCGACGGTCGCCGTGCTCGGCGTTGCGAATCGCGAAGCGGGCTACGGCGAAGAAGATCAACGAGCGCTCTCGGCACTCGCCGATGGCGTCTGGCGCGTGCTGGAATCCAAGCGCGCGCATGCCGCGACGCTGGGCTCGCTGCAGCGAACCGACGTCGCCTTGCAGGGCATGATCGATTCGATGGTGCGCATGGTCGAGCGCCACGATCCGTACACGGCCGGTTCGTCACGTCGTCTCGCTGCGCTGGCTGTCGCGCTCGGCCGCGAAGCCGGGCTCGATGGCGAACGGCAGCACGCGCTGCGCGTGGCCGCGTTGTTGCACGACATCGGCAACGTCGGCGTGCCGGCGACCATTCTTTCCAAGCCGGCGCCGCTGACCGAGACCGAAATCGCGATCATGCGCACACACGTCGACGAGGGCTGTCAGTTGCTCGCCGAGATCGACTTCGGCGCGCCGATCGCCGACATCATCTATCAGAGCCACGAGCGCTACGACGGCAGCGGTTATCCGCGCGGCCTGAAAGGCGAGGAGATCCTGGTCGAAGCGCGCATTCTCGCGATCGCCGATACCGTCGAAGCGATGTGCTCGCCGCGGCCGTATCGGCCTGCCGCTGGCATGGAAGCGGCGATCGAGGCGATCAACAAAGGCGCGGGCCGGCTCTACGATCTGCATCTGGTCGCCGCGTGCACGCGATTGGTCCGTCAGCACGGATTCACGCTGCCGGAATGAACAATGCGTGACACACGTCACGCATTTCGCGTTCACCGCTCTCGCTCTCATCCTCCACCCTAACTACCTTGCCGGAATCCACCCGGGTTCGATGCGGGCCTGCCCGATATGTCATGTCGCGCGGGCTCGGCACACTGCGTGCCGTCGAACAAGGGCAAAACCGTCGAAAGGCGGTGACGCAAAGCCTCCGGTCCTCGACGCGCTGACGGCAGCGCGCACGGATAGCGGGGTTGCCGCGGCGGCCTGTTCTCAACAGCCGTTCGCGTGAAGCCGGTCTGACGGACTTCCCGTCGCTCCAACTTCCCTTGCGAGACACGAGTGCCCGCTACGCGCAGCCGCGCGTGGTGGGCGTGTTCACGGAAGTTTGTCGAGCGTCCAGAGAGTCCAATGTCGAAGTCGAGAGTTTCCGCCGCCCTGTTCGTCCTAGCTGCGGTCCTGTGCACGACCGCGAACGCTGCAACCCCACCCACCATTTCCGGCACGCCCTCCAGCTGGGTGTATGTCGGTTCTGCCTATTCGTTTCGTCCGACCGCCACCGATCCGGACAGCACCAGCCTGCGCTTCGCGATTGCCAACAAGCCTGCGTGGGCCAGCTTCAACACCACGAGCGGTCAGCTCTCCGGTACGCCGACGACGGTTGGCTGGTGGACTGACGTTCGCATCTCGGTCAGCGACGGCGTCAGCACGCGCGCGCTGTCCGCCTTCTCGATTCGAGCAACCAGTCGCGACAACACGGCGCCGGTGATTTCCGGCTCGCCGGCGACCGCTGCGGTGATCAACACAACCTACGCGTTCCAGCCGAAAGCGAGCGACGTCGATGGCGATCCGCTGCGCTTCAGAATCGCGAACAAGCCGTCGTGGGCGACATTCAACACTGTGTCCGGCGCGCTGAGCGGCACGCCGACCGCAGCGAGCGTCGGCACGTACGCGAACATCACCATCGCGGTCACGGACGGCTCGAAGGTAGTTTCGCTCGCGCCGTTCTCGATCAACGTGTCGAGCACTGCCAATCGCGCGCCGACGATCAGCGGCGCGCCGCCGACTGCAGTGACCGTGGGCCAGGCATACAGCTTCCGTCCGACTGCTGCCGATGCGGATAAAAACACGCTCGGCTTCAGCATTGCGAACAAGCCGGTGTGGGCAACGTTCAGCAGCGTGACGGGTCAGCTGTCGGGCACGCCGACGTCGGCGCATGTTGGCAGCCACGCTAACGTCACGATCAGCGTCAGCGACGGCAAGGCGAGCGCAGCGCTCGCGCCGTTCACAATTAGCGTTGCGGCTGCGGCGAACAAAGTGCCGACGATCAGCGGCACGCCGCAAACAACAGTAAATGCAGGCAGCGCGTACGCGTTCCGTCCGACCGCGGCAGATGCCGACGGCGACACGCTGACGTTCTCGATCGCGAACAAGCCAGCGTGGGCTGCGTTCAACACGGCGACGGGACAGTTGTCCGGCACGCCCGCGAGCGCGAGCGCCGGGACGTATTCGAACATCGTGATCAAAGTGAGCGATGGCAAAGCGAGCGTTGCCCTGGCGACGTTCGCGATCACCGTGCGCGACTCGCAGATCGGCGCGGTTGAGCTGACGTGGGAGCCGCCGACGACGAACACTGACGGCTCGGCGCTGACGAATCTCGCCGGCTATCGCATCGTCTATGGCGCGACGCCGACGCATCTGACGCAGACGATTCAAGTTGCGAGCGCGGGCATGAGCTCGTACGTCGTCGAGAATCTCGCGCCGGGCACGTATTACTTCGCGCTGCGCGCCTACACGACGAAAGGCGCCGAGAGCGCGGACTCGAATGTGGTGACGAAGGTCGTGCGATGAGCACCGCGCTTTCGTCGCTGTTATGTGAAGCGCTTGTAATCGCTACGCATGTCTGAATATGCAGACATTTGCAGCGGCGCGTGCGCTGTTGTTTACTCAATGTCGGTTACTTCAAGGGCAAAACCGTCGAAAGGCGGTGACGCAAAGCCTCCGGTCCAGAAGCGCATTTGCACTGGGAAGGATAGATGCGCTGGATAGCGGGGTTGCCGGCTGAAGACGTGCGCGGACGTGTGCGAATTTCAGCTGTCATCCTGCTGCAGCCAATTCTTGGCCGCGGCTCTGCTCCCTTGCGTGAACGCTGCGTGCGCGGACTACCCGTGCATTGCACTAGCGAAAGGTGGGCGCAATGAAAAGCGGTATCGGGTTCGCGATGTGGATGGCGCGGCATGCAGTCGTGCTTGTGGCAGTAGTCTCGCTGACGGGCTGTCTCGAGGAAGACAAGAAAGACGCGCAACAGCCGATCGAGCAACCCACGAACGAACCGCCCGCGCCGCCGCCGAGTAACAACGCTCCCGAGATTTCCGGCACGCCCGAGCCGAGCGTCGAGTCCGGCAAACCTTATTCCTTCACGCCGCAAGCGTCGGACGCCGACAACGACTTCCTCGAATTCACGGTCGAGGGCAAGCCGACGTGGATGGCGTTCAACACCGAGACCGGCGCGCTCACCGGCACGCCGACTGACGCCAACATCGGCGACACGGCCGACATCACCATCAGCGTGACCGACGGCCGCGATACGCGCTCGGTCGGCCCGTTTCAAATCAAGGTCAAGCCCAAGAACGTAACGCCGACGCCGAATTCGCCGCCGACGATTTCCGGCGTGCCGGCCAACGCGGTCACGATCAACCAGGCATACGCCTTTCAGCCGAGCGCGAGCGATCCGAACACCACGGACAAGCTGAGCTTCGTGATTTCCGGCCGTCCGTCCTGGGCCACTTTCAGCTCGTCGACGGGCCGCCTCAGCGGCACGCCGACCTCCGCGAACATCGGCACGTTCTCGAACATCGTGATCTCGGTGAACGACGGCCAGGCCAGCGCGGCGCTGCCGGCGTTCTCGATTCAGGTGCGCGATGTGCCGAATCAGGCGCCGACGATCAGCGGCACGCCGGCCACGACCGCGACGACGGGTGCCGCGTACTCGTTCACGCCGAGCGCGGCGGACGCTGATAAGAACCCGCTCACCTTCGCGATTGCCAACAAGCCGGCATGGGCGACGTTCAGCACTTCGAATGGCCGCCTCAGCGGCACGCCCGCCGCGGCGAACGTCGGCAACTACGGCAACATCATGATCTCGGTCAGCGACGGTCGCGCATCGACGTCGCTGCCGGCGTTTGCGATCAACGTGCAGGCGGCGCCGAATCGCGCGCCGACGATCAGTGGCTCGGCGCCGACCAGCGTCACTGCCGGCGCCGCGTACACGTTCACGCCCAGCGCCTCCGATCCTGACAACGACACGCTCGGCTTCACCATCGCGAACAAGCCGGCGTGGGCCGGGTTCGATACGGCGACGGGACGCCTGAGCGGCACGCCGACGAGCCAGAACGTCGGCACGTTCAGCGGCATCGTCATCACGGTCAGCGACGGCAAGACGGGCGGCACTGCTTCGCTCGCGGGCTTCACGATCACGGTCAATGCGGCCGCGAATCGCGCGCCGACGATTTCCGGCACGCCGACGACCAGCGTTACCGCTGGCACAGCCTATAACTTCAAGCCGACCGCCGCGGACGCGGACGGCGACCCGCTCACGTACAGCATCCAGAACAAGCCGAGCTGGGCGACGTTCAACACCACCACCGGCCAGCTGACCGGCACGGCGACTGCGGGCACGTACTCCAACATCATCATCTCGGTGACGGACACCAAGGACACGGTCTCGCTGCCGGCGTTCACGATCACGGTCACGTCGGCGGCGAACGGCAGCGCCACGATTTCGTGGACGCCGCCGACCCAGAACACCGACGGCTCGACGATCAACGATCTCGCCGGCTTCCGCATCCAGTACGGCACGTCCGCGAGCGCGTTGACGCAGACGATCCAGGTGGCCAACCCGGGCCTGGCGACCTACGTCGTCACGGGCCTGAGCTCCGGCAGCTGGTTCTTCGCCGTGCGGGCCTACAACAGCGGCGGTGCAGAAAGCGCTAATTCCAGCGTGGTGAGCAAGACGATTCCGTAGCGCTGGCGTGGGGCCTGACCACACCGCCTGATTGCAGGCTGTAGGTCGGGCTTTCGCCCGACAATCCGTGCGTAGACAAGAGTCGGGCTAAAGCCCGACCTGCAGCGCGCTATCCGCCCTCTGGTGTCTCTTGTATCCTCGGCCGCTCTTCCAGCGGCCTTGGGTCTCTCCATGAATCGCGCTGTCTGCGTCGGTGTCTGCGCCTTCCTCGCGGCGGCTATCGTTAGCGCCGCGGAGCCAAAATCCAAGCCTGCAGCCGTGCGCGTCGAGTTCACCGACGTCACGCTCGCCAACGGTCTGCGCGTGCAGCTGGTCGAAGATCACACCGCGCCGGTGATCGCGCTCAACATCGCTTACGACGTCGGCTCGCGCAACGAACGACCGGGCCGGACCGGCTTCGCCCACCTGTTCGAGCACATGATGTTCAAGGGCTCGAAGAACGTCGGCGACGGCGAGCACTTCTACCAGGTGTTCTCCAACGGCGGCTCGATGAACGGCACGACCAGCGAGGACCAGACGCTCTACTTCGAATCGCTGCCCGCGAACCAGCTCGAGCTGGCGCTGTTCCTGGAAGCAGATCGCATGCGCTCGCTGGAGATCACGCAGGCCAAGCTCGATAACCAGCGTCAAGCCGTGCAGGAGGAGCGCCGGCTGCGCGTCGACAATCAGCCCTACGGTCTGGCAGACGAGCACTTCGGCGAGCTGTTCTACAGCAACTTCGCTTACCAGCACTCCACGATCGGCTCGATGGAAGATCTGAACGCCGCGAGCGTCGAGGACGTCGCGCAGTTCTTCAAGACGTACTACGCGCCGAACAACGCGGTGCTCAGCCTGGTCGGCGACTTCAAGCCGGCCGACGCGATGGCGATGATCAAGCGCTACTTCGAAGACATTCCGCGCCAGCCCGAGCCGCCAGCGGTCGATCTGAGCGAGCCGGAGCAGAAGGCCGAGCGCCGCGAAACGATGACGGACGCGCTGGCGCGCGCGACGCAGATCCAGATCGCGTACAAGACGCCGGTCGGCAATGCGACGGATGTGTATGCGTTGCGCGTGTTGTCTTCGGTGCTGCAATCGGGTGACAGCTCTCGGCTGTATCAGCTGCTCAACAAAGAGAAGGAGCTGGTGGTCGCCGTCGGCGGCTTCGTTGACGAACGCATCGGTCCGGGCGGCCTGTATATCGGCGCGACCGTGCGACCCGGCAAGAAGGCAGATGATGTTGAAGCTGCCATCTACGCGGAGATCGAGAAGCTGCAGCAGCAACCGATCGCGCAGTGGGAGCTGGAGAAGGCCAAGAACACGACGCGCTTCGGCTACCTGCAGAGCATTCGCAATGCGCAGTCGCGGGCGACGCAGCTCGGCATCTTCACGGTCAAGTTCAACGACCCGGGCCTGATCAATTCACGCGTCACGGGCTTCGAGGCCGTGACGCGCGACGACGTGCAGCGCGTCGCCAAGAAATACCTGCAGGCGCAGAGTCGAACCGTGATCGTTACCAATCCCGCGCCGCAGCCTGCTGCTGCGCCCGGCGCGTGAGGCACGCTCGCATGAAATCTCTGATTCGCGTTCTCGGCGCCGCGCTGTTGCTCTGGACCACGCTCTGCGTCGCGCAACAACCGGCCACGCAGGAGTCTGCGGCTCCCGACTCGTTGAAGGGCGTGCAGCTCAAGGGCAAGGCGCCCGTCAATCCGAATACATTGCGTGTGGTGCTGCCGCGCGCGCAGGAAGCGACGTTGTCGAATGGCCTGCGCGTCGCGCTGCTCGAAGATCACAAGCTGCCGACGTTCTCGCTGCAGCTCCTGCTGACTGGCGGCGGTCTCGACGATCCCGCGAATCAGCACGGCCTGGCGATGGTCACTGCTTCGCTGCTGCGCGAAGGCACGACACAACGCACGAGTCGCCAGATCGCAGAACAGCTCGCGACGCTGGGCGGCGCTTTCTCGGCCGGTGCCTCGCCGTCGTCGGGCGAGACGTCCATCGGCATCGGCGGTTTGAGCGAGAACGCGGACAAGATCCTCGCGATCGCCGCCGACGTCGTGCGCAATCCGGCGTTTCCGGAAGCGGAGCTCGCGAAGTACAAGGCGCGGTTCGTGGCACAGCTCCAGCAGCAGCGCACGCAGCCCGGATTCCTCGCTCAGGAAGAATTCATGCGCGCCGTGTACGGCACGCATCCCGGCAGTTACGTCGTGCCGCCGGAGGCCGTGCTGCGCAACCTGACGCGCGCCGATCTGGCGAGCTATCACAAGGCGCACTTCACGCCGAACAACGGCATCGTGCTCGCCTATGGCGATCTCAAACTCGCCGACCTGGTGCAGAAGCTCGAGCGCGCCTTCGGCGACTGGCCGAAGGGCGATGCGCGCACGATCTCGTTGCCGGAGCTCAAGCCGCCCGCGAAGGCGCGCGTGCTGCTGGTCGACCGGCCGGGTTCGGTGCAGACCTCGCTGTGGCTCGGCGGGCTCGGCATCGAGCGGCGCAACGACGATTACTTCGCCGTGCTCGTGATGAATCACATCCTCGGCGGCGGTCCTGCTTCGCGGTTGTTCATCAACCTCCGAGAGGACAAGGGCTATACGTACGGCGTGTACAGCTTCTTCAACGGCTCGCGCTTCCCCGGCGTGATGCTTGCGAGCACAGACGTGCGCACGCAGGTGACGGACGGCGCGATGCAGGAGCTCATGGCCGAGCTGCGTCGGATCGGCAGCGAAGCGGTGTCGGACGACGAGCTGAAGAATGCCAAGCGCGCGCTGGTCGGCGGATTTGCACTTTCACTCGAATCGCCGCAGACATTGATTAGCAATCTCGCTACACAGAAGATCTACAATCTGCCCGCCGACTACTGGGACACCTACCCGCAGCGAGTCGACGCCATTACGGCAGCAGACGTGCAGCGAGTCGCCAAGAAGTATTACGACCCGAGCCGGCTGCAGATCGTGGCCGTCGGCGACGGCGCGTCGGTGAAGAAAGTGCTGGAGAAGTACGGCACGGTCGAGACAGCCGCCCCGGCAGCAGCCGGCGCTCCCTGACAAAGAGAACACATGAGCTCCGACACCCAGCAGACAGCTGCGCAGCGCTGGCTATGGCGCATCGCGCGTATCGAAGGGCATGAAGCGGGCGCCGCCATCGCGGGCTTCGCCTACATCTTCTGCGCATTCACCGCTTACATGATTCTGCGGCCGGTGCGCGAGACGATGGGCATCACGTCCGGCGTTTCCAATCTGCCGTCGTTGTTCTGGGGCACGCTCGCGGCGACGTTGGTCACGCAGCCGATCTTCGGCTGGCTCACCTCGCGTTATCGACGCACGGTGTTCCTGCCGTGGGTGTACGGCTTCTTCGCGTTGAATCTGGTCGGGTTCTATGTGTGGTTTCTGGTCGAGGCCGATCACACCTGGATCGCGCGGGCGTTCTTCATCTGGATCACGGTGTTCGCGCTGTTCGTGCCGTCCGTGTTCTGGAGTCTGATGGCCGACATCTTCAAGCCTGAGCAGGCGAAGCGGCTGTATGGCTTTCTTGCCGCGGGAACCAGCGCCGGCGGCGTACTCGGTCCGCTCATCGCGGCGACGCTCGCGCCGCTCGTGGGTACCATCAATCTGCTGCTGTTCTCGATGGTGTTTCTCGCCGCGTCGATCTTCTGTATCCGCTATCTCACGATGTGGCACGAGCGCGCAGTAGCTGCGCAGCAGGCTGCAGCCGAGGTGCGAGGCGACGTCAATCAGCCGCTGGGCGGCAGCCTGTGGGCTGGCTTTACGCTGGTTGCGAAGAGCCCGTATTTGCTGAGCATCGCCGCGTTCATCCTGCTGCTGACCTGGGTTTCGACGTTCCTCTACCTGCAGCAGGCGGAGCTGGTCGAGAAGGCGCTGCCGAATCGCGATCAGCAGACGCAGCTGTTCGGCTGGGTGGACTTCACCGTGCAGTCGTTGTCGCTGATCATTCAGCTGTTCGCGCTGAGCCGCTTCACTAAGTGGATGCGACTGTCGACGGTGATCATGACGGCGCCGATCCTGATGGTGTTCGGCTATAGCGCGCTCGCGCTGTTCCCGGTGCTGTCGGTGCTGCTCGTCGTGATGGTCGTCCGGCGCGTCGGCGAGTACGCGCTGGTAAGGCCGTGTCGCGAGATGCTGTTCACGAGCGTCGACCGCGAGACGAAGTACAAGGCGAAGAACTTCATCGACACTGCGGTCTACCGGACCGGCGATGCGACCAGCGGCTCGGCGCATGCGCTGTTGTCGTGGCTCGGAGTTGCGACCTCGGGGATTGCGTGGGTCGGTGCGGCGGTTGCAGCCGTGTGGGCAGTGCTGGCGTATCGCATCGGCAATACTCACGAACGTCACGTCGACGCGCCGCGCACGGAGCAGAAACCTGCGACGGCGCCAGCGTCGCGGGCCACTTCAACCGTCGAGTAGCGCGACCTACTTCAGTTCGAAGCGAATGCGTAAGGCGGCGCGCTGCGCGACCGCGGTGCCGTCACGCATGATCGGCTCGAAGCGCCAGCGCTTCACGGCATCGATCGCCGCCTGATCGAACGTTCGTTGCGGCTCCGCGCCGCGCACCACCAGATCTTGCGTGCTGCCGTCGGGTGCAACGGTGAATTCCACGTCGACCCAGCCGGAAAGCTTCTGGCGCTCTGCATCGCGCGGATAGACGGGCGGCACTTCGCGAACGCGCTTCAGCGTCTTCGCCTGAACGATGTTCGAATTGAACTGACTTTGCTGTTGCAGCGTCGCCAACTGCGTCTGCAGCGATTTCGTCGCGGCCATGTTCGGCACGAGATTATCGACGCGGCTGAGGAATGCGCTGGCCGTCGCGACGTCACTGGCCGCGAGCGCGGTGCGTGTGCGATCCAGGAACGTCGAGGCGAGTTGCTGCTGCTCCGTGCGGACGCCGATCGAGTACGGGTACTTCGCGCGCAACGCCAGCAATTGCTCGTAGGCGTTGTTAACTGGTGGCTCGAGCAGAATGCCTCGCCCGCGCAGGCGCGCGACATTGTCGAGCTCGCTCGGAGTGGGATCGGAGCCGGCAGCTGCGGCTGCGGTCGCTGCCGCTGCGGGCGCCGTGACCGTCAGCGCAGCGGCTCCCGGCGCCGGCGCATCGACTGATGGTGTCGGTGTAGGCGCCGTCTGCGTTGTCGCCGCTTTCGCCCCCGGCGTCGACGCAGGCGCAGAGGTTCGCACTGGCGGCCGCTTCACCGGCTCGGGGGGTGGCGCGACGCTGATCGGACTGCGTGAGCTGCGCGAGAGCGCCAGAAGCTCGGCGCGAAGCTGGTCGAGTCGCGGGTATTCCGGCACCGCGTGCTGCAACGTCGCGAGGGCCGTCGCGCCCCGCGCGGCATCGCGCTCCTGCAGTGCTTCGAGGACACGAGCTTCCATCTTCATGCCAACGCGTTCGAGCCCAGTGTGTGCGCCGGGGTTGTCCGGCTGCAGGGCGAGCACCGAACGGTAGTATTCGACAGCGTTGTTGCCGCGTGGGTCGACCAGACGATCCGTCGCGAGCGCCATTTCGCCGCGCGCGAGAAAGTCCGCGATCTGTTCGTCCGGCGTGAGCGAGCCGACTGCGCGCGGTGGCGGCGCGACTGCTACAGGTTCTTTGCGACTCTGCCACCAGAACGCACCGCCAGCCGCGAGGCTGAGCAGCACCACGAGACTTATGACGATCGCTGGAGTCTTGGAGCGCGGGACGATGTGCTTGCCGGTGATGAGATCGATCGGCACGGCGTTGCGCAATTCGTTGTAGCGCCGCGATGCAGCCGACAGGAACAAGTTGGCGCGCGCCGGCGAGACCGGCTTGTGCAGGAATCGATAGATGCGCTGATCGCTGACGAGCATCGCGACCGAATGCTCTTCCTCGCGCCGTCCCGTCGCCATGAGGATCAGCTCGGGGAACTGCGCGTGCAGCCGATCGAGCAGCGCAGCCGCATCGCCACGCAAGGCACCGAGATCTGCAACCAGGATGCTGCAGCGGCCGCCGACCAGCAGGTCGACGGCGGTATCGGCGGAAGGAGCGTGCCAGATCGCGTGCTCGGGACCCGCTGACTGATGCAGCGTCGCGAGCAGGCCAGGGTCCGACGTGAGGACTACGACATCGAGAATGTGGCCGGGGAGCCCGGCACCGGCCTGCAACGCAGCGAGGTTGGCATCTTGCCGCGTGCTGTGCACATCATCTCACTCGAGGCAGACGACCAGCTGCGCCGAATGGCTGCGCCAGTTGATCGGGATCACGAACGAGCGGATGTTGTCGGGCGTGACGACCTTCTCGGGCTCGCCGGCGACCACCGTCGGCACCGAGATCATGAAGTCCTTGCCGAAGTCGCGGCGCGCGTTGCCGGAGATCGTGTTGGCCACCTCGCCGACGAGGTCGCACATGTTCTCCTGCGTCAGCTCGGTTTCGCCCATGCGCATCAGCATGACCGTGAGCATCGGACGCGAGGCCGTGAAATACACGATGCCGCGACGCTTGCCCGCGATGTTGATGACGCCGGTGAATTCCTGAATCGCCGGACGACCTTCCTGGACGATGTACGGCGAGCCGACCGACGCAGGCTGATTGGCAGCGGTCGCGAAATAGTGGGTCGTTCCTTCGACAAAGGTCTCCAACTCGACTTTAGTCATCATTACCGGCGCCTCTCAGCAACTCTTCCAGCGCCTCGGTCAGTTGACGATCCGTGAACGGCTTGCAGAGGAAGCCGTTCGCTCCCTTCTTCAAAGCTTCGATCGCGGTGGCTTTGTCGGACAGCGCGGAGATCACGAGGATCAGCACGTCCGGCTTGATCTTCACCAGGTTCTCGACGCATTCGATACCGTCCATTTCCGGCATCGTCAGGTCCATCGTCACGACGTCCGCCGGCTCCTTGCGGAACGCCTCGACCGCTTGCTTGCCGTTCGCTGCGGTCGCTGTGACCTGCAAGCGATCGATCTGCAGCTCGCGCTCGATCTTGCGCCGGATTATGTTCGAATCGTCACAAATCATGAGCTTGAGCTTGCCGTTCGTCAACGGTTGAGCCTTTGCGGATGCCAGCGCCATTTCCGTGCCTCGTGAGTCGTCGTTATTACTGTTGCTATGTCAGTGGCTGCGATCGCATCAGGCAGCCACGGCGCGTTCAGTCGCCGGCAGCCAGATCTTGAACTTGGAGAACTTGCCGCCCGCCGAAGCGAGACCGACCCGGCCGCCGAGCTCGGCAACCAGGATGCGCACCAGGTCCATGCCAGCGCCGCGGCCGGCGTCGGTGGTGACGCGGTCGGCAGTGGAGAACCCGGGGCGGAAGATCAGTGCCATCGTCTGACGCGGATCGAGCATCGCCGCCTGCGCCGGCGTGATCAGCCCGCGTTCGACTGCGACTTCCTTGATGCGCTCGAGCTGCAAGCCGCGGCCGTCGTCTTGCACGATCAGCTCGTAGCCGTCGGCGTCGCGCGCGCCGAACTCCACGGCGAGCGTGCCGGTTTCGGCCTTGTGCGCCTTGGCGCGCTCGCTCGGCTCTTCGATGCCGTGCACGACCGCGTTACGCACCAACTGAATCGTGATGTCCTTGACCGCGCGACGATAGGATTCGGGCACCGCGTCGAGGCCAGTGCAACGCAGGGCAACCTGCTTCGACTGACTGCTCGCGACGCGCGCCGCCAGATCCGCGAGCGTGCGCTCGAGACCGGCGCCGCCAGCGGCTTCCGCTGCTGCCGGAGCATCTTCCGGCGGAGCGATGACCGGCGCGCGCAGATTCATCGTCTTGTCGTGGTGCTGCGGCTCGTCGTTCTCACCGGCGAGCCAGCGATCGACCTTCTCCGCTTCGACCTGCGGCGTCGCGCCCGAACCCATCGGGCCGCGCCGCGAAGCGATCGCCTGGTGGAGATCGACCAGTCGGCTGAGCATTTCGCGCACCTGCGCGAGGTGGTTGAACAGATCGTCGAGCTTGACGACCAGCGGCAGGAAGTCGCTGCCCGACAGCGAGGGGCGACCCTTGAGATCGCTGAGCGCTTCTTCGAATGCGTGTGCGCGCTGCTCGACGGTTTTGAGACCGAGTGCCGCGGCTTCGCCCTTGACGGCGTGCACCTGACGGTAGATGCCGTCGATCTTCGCGCGGAACGCCGACTCTTCGCGGGCCGGCTCCTTGAGGATCGAGTTCACCATCTTCAGCGACACGTCGGCGTCGGTGAGGAAGCCCGTCAGGCTGTCCGGCTCGACGTGCAGGATGCGCAGCAGCAGGTCGAGCTGCGCCTGCGCCTTTTCCTGCGACTCCTGCAACTCGCGCGACAGCATGACGCGCTTGGTGACGTCGTTGACCGTCACCAGCAGGTGGGACAGCGAGCCTTCCGCTTTCACGCGGTTGAAGTCGAATTCGAGGAAGTGCGTGTCGAAACCGCCGGAGGCGTTGTCGAAATGCACTTCGACTTCGTTGAGCGGGTTGATCGTCTTGACCAGCTTCTCGTTGACGCGGTCGCCCCACAGCAGCGCCACGTAGTCCATCGCGGTGCGCAGCGTCTTCTCGGGGACGATCTCTTTCAGCAGCTGGTCGAACGTGAAGCCAGTGAACTCTTCGCGGCGGAAGATCTGGTTCAGCGCGAGCGAGCGCTCGCTACCGACCTTCAGATCTTTGTCGAGCAGGAACAGACCTTCGTTCACCGTGCGCAGAATGTCTGCAGTTTCCTTGCGCTGGCGATTCGAGACGGCCTCTTCCTTGCGCATGTTGCGCGCGAAGTAGAAGAAGATCGCGCCGAGCAGCAGCACGGCGGCGACGATGCCGAACACCTGCACGGTGCGCAGAGTGCCGGAGCGGCTGCGGCTCGCGGCTTCCACCTGCGACGTCAGCTCGACCATCACGTCACGCAGCTGCGTGTTCGACGTCGCGCCGTAAGTATTGAGGTCTTGCAGCGCCGCTTGCAGGCGGCGACCGCGCGGGCTCAGCGGCACGGTGCTCTGTTCGACCGCCGCCTCGTGTTTGATGGCCGGCGTTGCCGGCGCATCCGGCGCAGCGTACGGCGAACCGGAGAAGCGCAGCACCGGGTCGAGCTTGGCCTTGTAAGCGTTCCAGAGTTTGTTGCCCTTGGTGAGCGAGCCCTGCGCTTCATCCGTCGTGAGCGCCGGAACGACGAACACGTTGCCAGCGCTGTCGGTGATCATGCCGCCGTTCGTGAGGCTGCTCATCGCGTTGTCGTACGACTTCGCGGCTTTGCGCAGCGCTTCGAGCGGCTCGTCGATCTTCTGGCCGTTCTTCAGGCGCGCGGCGAGCTCGATGCCCGCGGCGTTGACTGCACCGGGCTGCTCGCGCTGCTCGGCAAGAAATTTGACGGCGGCGACGTCGTCGGAGAACTGACCGGCCTTGCCGTGGTTCACCGCGAGAATGATCGCGATGAACACCAGGAAGCCGGTGATCGCGAAGACGATTCCCTTGTAACGACCAAGATCCAGAATGCCCATGAACAATTCCCCTGTGCGATGCAGCGCGTTCCTGAGGCAGGACGCGAGCAGGTGTCGCCCCGGCTTACAGCTATGGTGTTATCTGACAATAAGCGTTTTAACAGCGCTCGAACCAGTTCCCGTTTTTAAAGGACGGAAACTTGCGCCAGTTCAAAGTTTCGCGCAGTCGGGCCGCTATTTCAGCCACCGGGAAATTGCGCGAAAGCCTGAAGTCCGGGCCAGCGGCCCTCCTACCGTATCCGCAATGCGAAATCGCCTGTCACAGAACGCCTGCAGCCTGTGACCCCTCTGCAACACTGGCACCACGGCCGATTCGATCGGGCAGTCCGCGCCGCCTGCAAGGCATTGAATTACAGACGTGAGACGGCCCGAGCGAGCTCTGAGGTGTTTTCGCGACACAGCGGCGTTTTCGACGATTTTGCCGACATATACGCGCCCGCAGCAGATTTTTCGCGCTCGACAAGCCGTAGGGTCCCCGATCATTATCCGCGGGCACCCCCGGACCCGGCTTGGCGGTAGGGAACCCATGAGCGCAACGACAGAATTCAAATCATATGTACCCGTTGCCCAGCGCGCCGCGCTCGAAAGACTCGTGTTCTTCAATTCCTGTCAGGGACGCGTCAGCGATTGCATCGCCAATGCGATAGAGAAGTTCGGCGCGCCGGAAATCGTCGCGGATCGCGATCGTCTGCGCATCTACATGAAGGGCATGCCCGATGTGCAATCGCTGTTTGCGCTCGACAAGTCGGGGCGGCCGGTTGGAGTCGCGGTCTATACACGCCAGGATGTAGAGCACGTCACCGTGATGCACTTGAGCATCGACGCTGAGTTCGCCAGCGGCGGCACTCGCGCTGGCGAACAGTTGTTGTTGCGGTTGCTTCGCGAAGTGCGTCGTTCGACGCGCCGCGTTAAAGGAGTGCGTCGCGTCGAGCTCTACTACGCATCGGGACGTGCTGCGAGCCAACGCTGGCGGATGCCGGCGAAGGCAATGATGTAACCCTCCGCGTGCTTCGCCGGCGTTTTGCTGTGGCGAGCCTCATCGCCCTCTGGTGTGTACTGCTTGCTGCGATGCTAGGTCGCTACGCGTGGCCGCTCGATCTCTTCGCGAACTTCCGCGTCCAGTACACGCTGCTGTTCCTGATCGTCGCGATCGTGCTGTTCGCGCTGCGTGCGCCAGTGCTCGGCGTTGCTGCGATCGCTGGCGCAATCGTCGGCGCGATTCCTATCGTGAGCTACATGGGAATGCAAACCGCGCACGCTGCTGCAGGATCGGTCAAGTTCCGCGTGATCACTTTCAATACCTGGTTTCGCAATCACGACTACGCGGAGATCGCTCGTTTCCTCGAGCAGATGCAGGCGGACGTGGTCGTGCTCCAGGAGCGCGACCGCGACGACGGCGCGCAGCGGATCGCTTCGCACCTGAGCTCGTATCCGCATTCGTTCATCGAGCCGCGGCCGCACGGTGTCGTCATGTTCTCGCGCTGGCCGATCACTTCAGCAGAGCTGCTGCCGCTGACCAACGGTCCCGGTGTGCTCGCAGCGCACGTCACGCTCGATTGGAACGGCAAGGCGGTGACGGTGCTCGGCGCGCACTTGCACTGGCCGCTTGGTCCCGGGAGCTCGCGCATGCGCAACGCTGAGCTCGCAGGCATCGCGGCGTTTGCAGCCGCGCGCAAGGACAATGAGCCGGTGATCGTCGCGGGCGACTTCAACACCACGCCGTGGTCGCAGAATTTCCGTGCGACGCTCGAACGCTCCGGACTCAGCGACTCTGCAGCGGGCCACGGTCTCGCGCCTTCGTGGCCGTCGCAGTTCCCGCTCGTCGGCATGCGTATCGATCACTGCTGGGTCTCGCATCACTGGCGCAGCGTCGACGTGCGTGTCGGGCCGTCGAACGGTTCGGATCACCTGCCGGTGATCGCAGATCTCGTGTTGGCGGACGCTCCATGACATTCGTACCGCGCTTGATTCGTGGTGTGCCCGGGCTTGCGCTCAAGCGACTGGTGTGGAGCCTCGTGCGTCGCCGCGAATTCGCGTACAGCACGACTACGCCGCGCGGCTGGCACGTCACGGGACACACTCGCGACTGGATTCAGCGCAACCTCTACTACTTCGGCTTGTGGGAGCCGAACCTCTCCGCGTGGATCGAGAGTCGCCTGTCGCCCGGCGACGTGTTCATCGACGTCGGTGCCAACATCGGCTATTTCACGTTGCTCGCCGCGAAGCGAGTCGGAGCGTCGGGTGCCGTCGTCGCGGTCGAGGCGATGCCGGCAATCTTTCAGCATCTCGCCGCGCACGCTACGGCCAACGGACTCAGCAACACTCGTTTGATCAATGAGGCGGCCGTCGGACCCAATGACCCGCCCGAAGTCCAGTTGTACTGGGGCGGCGCGGGCAACATCGGCTCCAGCGGCATGCTCCAGCACGGGACGCAGACGGAGTCGGTCACGGTCAAAGCGCGCACCCTGGCGCAGATGCTGACGCCCGAGGAAAGTCGTCGCGCGCGACTGATCAAAGTGGATGTCGAAGGCGTCGAGGGTCGGACGATCCGCGGCCTCGGGCTCGAGCGCGACGTTTTCAACGAGCGCGTCGAGCTGATCGTGGAAATTGCGGCGAATGCCGAAGGCGAAACCGACCCCGTGGAGTTGCTGCAGTACTTCGCCGGGCTGGGATTTTTCCCGTACGAGCTGCGCGAGGATCACTACTTTCAGCGCTACGCGTATCCGGCGAGCGCGGTCACGCGACCGCAGCGCGTGCGACAGCCCCTGACGGGCGTTCACAACGTCATCTTCTCGAAGGTCGACGCCGAATCGTTATAGGCGGCGGATGACGTAGCCGCCCGACTTCTGATCGGGCTCCAGCGTCAGCAGCTTGCGCGTCTGTGCTTCTTCCAGCAGATCGCTGAACGTGCGGAAGCCGTAGTAGCTTTCGTTGAAACCCGGATTGCGGCGCTTCAGCGCTTGTTTGACCATCGAGCCCCAGATCTTCTCGTCCTGGTCGCGCTCTTCCGCCAGCGCGTCGATCGTGTCGAGCAGCAGATCGAACGCTTCCTGCTTGCGATCTTCCTCGGTCTTCTCTTTCTTTTCAGTCTGCGGCTGGGCTTCCTTCGAAGCTTCCGCCGCCGGCTTCGCGGGCTTGCGCCGCGTGCGCTGCTGCTTCTTGCGCTCGTCCTGGCGCACGAGATCGTCGTAGTAGATGAACTCGTCGCAGTTCGCGATCAGCAGGTCCGAGGTCGAGCTCTTGACGCCGACGCCGATGACGAACTTGTTGTTCTCGCGCAGCTTGCTGACCAGCGGCGAGAAATCCGAGTCGCCGCTGATGATCACGAACGTGTCGACGTGCTCCTTGGTGTAACACAGGTCGAGCGCGTCGACGACCATGCGGATATCGGCGGAGTTCTTGCCCGACATGCGCACGTGCGGGATCTCGATCATCTCGAACGAGGCTTCGTGCATCGGCGCCTTGAACTCGCGGTAGCGTTCCCAGTCGCAGTACGCCTTCTTCACCACGATGCTGCCTTTCAGCAGCAGGCGCTCGAGCACGCGATCGATGTCGAACTTCGCGTACTTCGCATCGCGCACGCCGAGCGCGATGTTCTCGAAATCGCAGAACAGCGCCATGCTGGTGATCGTGTGCGCCATCTACAGCCAGCCCCGGCGGCGGAAAAACAGGTACGGCACCAGTCCCGAGATGGCCATCAGCAGAATCGCCCACGGATAGCCGAGGTGCCAGCTGAGCTCCGGCATGAAATGAAAGTTCATGCCGTAGATGCTCGCGACCAGCGTCGGCGGCATCAGCATCACGGCGACGACCGAGAAGATCTTGATGATGTTGTTCTGCTCGATGTTGATCAGGCCGAGCGTCGCCTCCAGCAGGAACGACGCCTTCGTGCCCAAGAAGCTCGCGTGGTCTGACAAGGACGTGACGTCGCGGCTGATCGAGTGGAAGCGGTCGCGCTGCTCGCCGGTCATCGGCGCGGACTGCTGCACGAACATCAGCATGCGTCCCAAGCTGACCAGACTCTCGCGCGACTTCGAATTCAACTCGCCGTTGAAACCGATGCGCTCGATCATGCGCCGCAAGTCGCGGCTGTCGGGTGTGCCATTGCCACGCTGCGCGAAAATGTTGCCCGAGAGATTGTCGAGATCGGAGCCGACACGCTCGAGCACGTCGGCGATCCGCTCGGTAAACGCTTCCACGACGCCAGCCAGCAGCGCGAGCGGGCTGGTGCACGCGGCCGGATGCTTTTCGGCGTAGGCGATGAACTGCTGAAACGGCTTCGTATCGAGGTAGCGATTCGTCACCAGGCGAGAGCCGGTGAGGATGAAGGTCACCGCGGTCGCGACCGGCCGATCGGTGTCGAGCTGCGCGGCGACCGTCGTGGTCATGTAGAGCGCGCCGTTGTCCTCGTACAGCCGGTTCGAGGTCTCGATCTCCTTCATTTCCTCGCGCGTCGGCACCTCGATGCCCAGCTCGCGCTCGACCAGCTTCTCTTCGTCCTGCGTCGGCTCCAGCAGATCGAGCCAGATCGCCTCTTCCGGAATCTTGGGCGGCGAGCCTGGCGTCGCGCGACCCAGGCCCTGCGGCTGCTGCAAGAAGATGTTCAGCATGCCGCGTTACGTCGCCGTCGGTAGGTGTCAGCCGCCGTGCTCATGCGCGGCGAGCTCCTGGATGAGCTGGAACAGCTCCGGCTCACCGCCGGCCTTTCCTTGATCGGTGAGGTATTTGCCGTTGACGGCCACTTGCGGCACGGAGTCGATCCCGAAGCGCCGGTTGAGGAAATCCGCGCGCTGCAGCTTCGACTCCACTGCGAAGGAGGCGAACGCTTTCTGGAAATCGTCCGGGCCGACGCCATGCTGCTTGAAGAACGCCGTTATCTGCGGGAGCGTGCTCAGCTGATTGTTGTTGACGTGGATCTCGCGAAAGATGGCCGAGTGCAGCTCGTCGAGTTTGCCGAGCGCTTCGGCCGTGTAGTACAGCCGCGCGTGCATGCGCAGCGCGTCGTTCCACATCGCCGGCACGCGCGTGAACTCCACGTACTGCGGTTTGCTCTTGGCACGCCACGTCTCCATCGCCGGATCGAGCGCGAAGCAGTGACCGCAGCCGTACCAGAAGAATTCGACGACTTCGACTTTGCCGGGCGCGACGTTGGTGGGCTGAGCAGGCACTACCTTG
This sequence comes from Steroidobacteraceae bacterium, assembly GCA_035493235.1. GTDB lineage: Bacteria > Pseudomonadota > Gammaproteobacteria > Steroidobacterales > Steroidobacteraceae > Steroidobacter. The sequence continues at coordinate 79,312 of DATJIP010000052.1, read as the reverse complement.
CGATAGTTGGTGCCTTCCTTGAAGTGCTCGCTGGCCGGGACGTTCGTCGCAGCGGCGAGGCGCAGCGTCGGCTGCACACCGCTCGCGGCTTGGTCCGTGGTCGCCGCGGGCGCGTCATCGGTTTCGGTAACCGTCTCGGTTGGCGCGGTCGGCGCCGATTCCTCAGTGGTCGCTGGCGCAGCGGCGGCAGGAGCTGCTTCTGCGGGCTGAGCCTGCGCAGCGTCCGACGCTGCCGGCTGTGCCGGAGCGGCCTGCTGCGGCTGTTTGCTGCATGCGGCGCCGGATGCAACGATCCCCAGGGCCAGGAACGCGGCGGCGAAAAGTCTGGTCATGCGTGAGCTCATCGACTTGCTTCCGGGGTTCAACGCAGGCCTTGCACGTACGACGCGACGGCGTCGATCTGCTCGTCGGACATCGTGCTGGCGACGTCGCGCATCATCTTGTTCGGGTCGGTCTGGCGAGTACCGGCGCGATAGGCGCGCAGTTGCGCGGCCACGTAGGTGCCGTACTGAGCGCGGATCAACGGATATGCCGCGGCGGGATTACCGGAACCGTTCGGGCCGTGGCACGAAGCACAGGCCGGAATGCCGCTCTTCGGATCGCCGCTGCGGAAGATGCGCTGGCCCTGGGCCAGCTTGCTGGGATCGGCTTCCAGGCCCGCTGGCTTCTGCGCCGAGAAGTAGGCGCCGAGGTCTTCCATATCGTCGTCCGACAGGGACATCGCCATCGGCGACATCAGCGGATTCTTGCGGGCGCCGCTCTTGAAAGCCTGCAGCTGCTTGCGAATGTACTGCTCGTGCTGGCCGGCCAGATTCGGCCATTCCGGATTCGCACTGTTGCCGTTCGGCCCGTGGCACGCCACGCACGCGGTGGACTTGGACTGCCCTTCATCGGCTGAGCCGGCGCCGAGCGCCGCAGCGCTGGCACACAGGCCGCAAAGTACGAAGAGCGGGGCAAGTGCAGAACGCTTCATCGGGCAAAACTCCGTGGTCTTCTGGCCGCTTAAAAGGCGCGGAATTGTACACTAGCGGCCCCGTGGCGCCTGCCGCGCCGAACCGACCAGATGCCGCAGTTCCCCGAAGCCCGTTTCATCAGCAGCGCCTGGCAGCCGCACCAGTTCCCCGCCGATGACGGCACCGAAGTGGCCTTCGCCGGCCGCTCCAACGCCGGCAAATCCAGTGCGCTGAACGCCATCGCCGGCCGCAAGGATCTGGCGCGGACCAGCAAGACCCCGGGTCGCACTCAGCTCATCAACTTCTTTGGCCTGGACGGTGCGCAGCGGCTGGTGGATCTGCCGGGCTATGGTTTCGCGAAAGTGCCGGAGCGCATCAAGCAGCACTGGCAGGAACTGCTGACGCGCTACGTCGAAGCGCGCGCCTCGCTCGCCGGGCTCGTGATCGTGATGGATGCCCGCCACCCGCTCACCGACTTCGACGTGCAGATGCTCGACTGGAGCCGCGCCAATGGCCTCGCGACCCACATCCTGCTGACCAAGGCCGACAAGCTGAGCCGCAGCGAGGCGAACACAGTGCTGAAGCAGGTGCGGGCGCAGGTGGAAGGCGTGGCGACCGTGCAGCTGTTTTCGGCAGTCGCAAAAACCGGCGTGGACGACGCGCGGCGCGAGGTTCTGACGATGCTGCGGAGTGACGCAAAAAAAAGCCCGGTGGCTCGTTAGAGCCACCGGGACAGTGTTACCCGGCATGGGGATGGACCGGGTTAACCGTTCACTCAGGGAGGTCAGCGAACGGGAGCGTCCTGGCCGACGCTCGTAGAATGAGACGTCTCCGCTTCCCTAAAGTTCCGCCCGGAACTGCCCCTGCGAATGTGAAGAAAGATTCATGATTTCAGTCGCTTGATCGCGACGCGGCGAAGGGCGGGAGCGTTGCGGCAAGGACGCGCTGAAAGCCAGCAATCGCGCCGCATTCGGCGCCGCCGTTGTACATCGACAACAGCGACGTCGGGATCAGTGCATCACAGGAACGTATAAGTGACGCCGACCGAAATCATGTCGAGGTCGACGTCGCTGACATCGAACTTCTCGTACTCGGCGCGAATCGACAGCGAGAGAACGCGGAATTGCGCGCCGACTCCGTACGCGAGGTCGGTGCCGTCGTCGTTGAAGCTTCCCGAGATCTTGCTGTCCCAGGAAATCAGACCGACCTTCGCGAACAGATCCACCGGACCGGTGGGCAGGAATCCGACCGCAAAAGCGGAAATGCCGTCGCCTTCGGCCTTGAGCTTCTGGCCGAGCACGGTGTCTTCGGGCTTGCCGAAGTTCACATACGCCGCTTCGAGGCCGAGCCAATCGAGCGGGCGAAAGCCGGCGATGAATTTGTAGCCCATGTCGTCCGCGTCGAAATCCGCAGTCGAAACGCCATTGCTGATGTCGTCGATCTTCAGACCCGCTTGGCCGATCGAGCCGCCCAGGTAGAAGCCGTTGTCGGCGGCGACAGCCGGCAGCACCGGCAGGGCGAACAGCGCGGCCGCGAACAGGATTGCTTTACGCATGCAGTGAATCTCCTTGTCTGAAGCACAGGGTGCGGGGGCAGAGAATGCCGAACTGAGCTGAACGGCAATTGAATCCGGGGGATTCGCGGCCTTGGGGCAGCGAAATCAGTGAGCTTCGTCCCAATTGGCGCCGGAGCCGACGTCGACTTTGAGCGACGTGCGCAACTCGGCCGCAGCGCTCATCAGCTCGCGCGCGCGAGCCATCAGCTCTGCGGCAGCATCCTGCTGGACTTCGAACACCAGCTCGTCGTGAACCTGCAGCAGCAAGCGGGCAGGGATGCTCGACGTGCTCAGCCAGCGATCGACCTCGATCATGGCGCGCTTGATGATGTCTGCAGCCGTGCCCTGCATCGGCGCGTTGATCGCCTGGCGCTCCGCGCCTTGTCGCAGGGCTGCGTTGCGCGAGGCGATGTCGTTGAGATAGAGCCGGCGGCCGAATACCGTTTCGACATAGCCGCGCTCGCGCGCCTGCTGGCGCGTCTCGTCCATGTAGCGACGCACGCCCGGATAGCGCTCGAAATACAGCTCGACGTAGCGTTTCGCCTCGCTGCGCTCGATGCCGAGTCGCGAAGCGAGCCCGAATGCGGACATGCCGTAGATGAGCCCGAAGTTGATCATCTTCGCGGTGCGCCGCTGATCGTCGCTGACCTGCTCGAGCGGCAGACTGAAAACTTCCGCGGCCGTCGCCTGGTGAATGTCGCGCTCCTCGGCGAACGCACTCAGCAGACCTGCATCGCCGGACAAGTGCGCCATGATGCGCAACTCGATCTGCGAGTAGTCCGCCGCGACGATGCACCATCCCGGCGGCGCGACGAACGCCTGACGGATGCGTCGACCTTCCGGCGTGCGAATCGGAATGTTCTGCAGGTTCGGCTCCATCGACGAGAGCCGGCCCGTCGCGGCGACCGCCTGGTGATAACAGGTGTGCACGCGCTGCGAGGTGCGATTGATCTGCAGCGGCAGCTTGTCCGTGTAAGTCGATTTCAGCTTCGCGAAGCCGCGATAGTCGAGAATCATGCGCGGCAGCTCGTATTTCTCCGCGAGCTCTTCCAGCACGGCTTCGGCGGTCGAGGGTTGACCCGTCGCCGTCTTGCCGAGCACGGGCAAGCCGAGCTTGCCGTACAGCACGTCTTGCAGCTGCTTCGGCGAATCCAGCGAAAACGGGCCGCCGGCCGCTTCGTGCGCGCGAGCTTCGATCTCGCGCATGTGCCGCGCCAGCTCCAGGCTCTGCTGTCGCAGCAGTTCGCCATCGATCAGCACGCCGGCTTGCTCCATCCGATAAAGCACCGGCACGAGCGGCTGCTCGATTTCTTCATAGAGCATGCGCATCGCGGGCACGCCGGAGATGTTCTCCCAGAGCACGCGATGCAATTGCAGGACGACGTCGGCGTTCTCCGCCGCGTAGCTCGTCGCCGTGTCGATCGCGACCTGGCTGAAGGGAATCTGCTTCGCACCGCGCCCGGTCAGGTCTTCGTAATGGAGCGGATCGAAGCCGAGATACCGCCGCACAACTGCGTCGATCTCGTGACGCGTGGCGGTGCTGTTCCACACGTAGGACTCCAGCATCGAGTCGAAGCGCATGCCACGCAGCTCGATGCCTTTGCGCTTGAGCGCGTGCTCGCCGTACTTGAGGTGATGTCCGATCTTCGCCAGCTGTTCGTTCTCGAGCAGCGGCTGCAGAGCCTGCAGGACGGTTGCCGCCGGGAGCTGCTGGGGCGCACCGGCGTAATCATGCAGCAGCGGCACGTAGGCCGCGGTGCCGGGCTCGATGCTGAAGGCGAGGCCGACGATCTCCGCCTCCATGTAGTCGAGTGAAACGGCCTCGACGTGCAACGCGATCAATTCGGCCGATTGCAGCCGCTCGAGCCAGCGTTGCAGATCCTCCATCGTGAGCACAGTCGTGTAATTCGTCGGCGGCCGAGCCGCAGCGGCTGCCGATTCCACCGCTGGCGGCGGCGTCATCGGTGCGCCAGCAGCAGCGGCGCCGCCTTCGATTGCACGCAGCAGCTGACGAAATTCGAGACGCGTGTACAGCTCGCGCAGACGCTCTTTGTTCGGCTCGCGGCGCACGAGCGATTCGAGATCGCACTCGAGCGTGAGGTTCGAATCGATCGTCGCGAGCTTGCGCGACAGCTCCAGCGTCTGCAGCCCGGCGCGCAGGTTGTCGCCGACTTTGCCACTGACGGCCGCAGCATTCTTTACCAGCTGGTCGAGGGTGCCGTACTCGTTCAACCACTTCGCCGCGGTCTTCGGCCCGACTTTGTCGATGCCCGGAATGTTGTCGATGCTGTCGCCGATGAGCGCGAGGTAATCCATGATCTGCTCGGGCCACACGTCGAACTTGTTCTTCACGCCCTGGCGATCCAGGCGCGAGTCGGTCATCGTGTTCACGAGCGTGATTCGCTCGCTGACCATCTGCGCGATGTCCTTGTCGCCGGTCGAGATCAGCACATCCATGTCTTTGGCGGCCGCCTGCTTGGCCAGCGTGCCGATCACGTCGTCGGCTTCGACGCCCGTGATCCGCAACAGCGGCAAGCCCAGCGCTTCGACGCAATCGAGCAGCGGCTGGAGCTGCGAGCGCAGATCGTCGGGCATCGGCGTACGCGTCGCCTTGTATTGCTCGAACAGCTCGTCGCGGAAAGTCCGGCCGGGCGCGTCGAACACGACCGCGATCAGCTCCGGCGATTCTTCCCGGCACAGCTTGTTGAGCATGTTGACGACGCCGAGCACGGCGCCTGTCGGCTCGCCGCGCGAGTTCTGCAGCGGCGGCAGCGCGTGAAACGCGCGATACAAATAGCCGGAACCGTCGACTAGGACGAGCTTGCGGCGCGCGTTCATCAATTCTGCGGCGGCACGGCCGGGCGGTCAGGATCCGGCGGCTGTACTGGGGCCTCTCCCTGTTTCTTCTTCGCGGCGGCAGCAGAGTCGTCGGTAGGCGTGACCGTCTGGTCCGGCGGCTCGTCCGGGCGATACAGCGGACCTTTCAGGCCGCACGCCGACGCCAGCGCTGCGACGAGCACGAACAGCAGGATTTTCGGCCGCAAGAACATGGGCCGAAGTATAGCAGCCAGCGGCTGTCAGCTTTTTTCCAACACGAACATCGTCAGGCGGGAAATACACACCAGCCGCTCCTGCTCGTCGGTGATGCGGATCTCCCAGACGTGACTGCGTTTGCCGACGTGGTGCGGCCGCGCAGTGCCGATGACGAAGCCATTGCTGACAGCGCGCACGTGATTGGCGTTGATCTCCTGACCGACCACGCGGTACTTGTCAGGATCGACGACCAGGCCGGCTGCGGTGCTGCCGAGCGTTTCCGCGAGCGCCACCGAGGCGCCGCCGTGCAGGATGCCGTAGGGCTGCTTCGTGCGCTCGTCCACCGGCATGCGGCCGCGCAGGAAATCTGCGCCGATCTCCGTGAACTCGATGCCGAGGTGCTTCGGCAAGCTGTCCCGGAAGAAGCCGACGTCGGCGACGGTGTAAGGACGAAACCAGATGCGATCGCTCATTTCTTCAGCTTCTCGGCAATTCTTCGGTACGCGTCGCGGAAGGAGATGCCCTCCTTGACGACCAGCTCGTTCGCGGCCTCGGCGGCATGAATCGCCGGATCGAGCTGGATGTTTTCCGGACGGAACTTTACGCCGGGCAGCGCGGCGGCGAGGATCGCGAGCGTGTCCGCGCACACATCGATCGCGCGGAACAGCGGTGCCTTGATCAGTTGCAGATCGCGCTGATAGCCGGACGGCAGCTTCGCAACGATGCCGAGCACTTCGTTCAGCGCTGCACCCGCAGTGGCAGTGCGACCGCGGATCAGCTCGAACACATCAGGGTTGCGCTTCTGGGGCATGATCGACGAGCCAGTCGTGAATGCATCCGGCAGCTCCACGAAGGAAAACTCCTGCGTGTAGAACAGCAGCAGGTCGGCGGCGAGACGCCCCGCGTCCTGCATTACCAGCGCGATCTCGAACAGCACCTGCGCTTCCGCTTTGCCGCGGGAAAGCTGCACGGCGGTGACAGGTTGCTGCACGTCTGCGAATCCAAGCGTCGCACGCGTGCGCTCGCGGTCGAGCGGCACGCTTGCAACGCCGTAGCCTGCAGCGGAACCGAGGGGATTCTTGTCGAGACGTCGCAGACAGTGGCGCAGACCTTCGGCATCGTCACGCAGCTCGGCGGCGAACCCACCGGCCCACAACGCGACCGAGCTGGGCATCGCCTGCTGCATGTGGGTGTAACCGGGAAGCTTGATCGAGCCCTGGCGCACGACCAGATCGTCCAGTGTCTTCGAGACCGTCGTAACGCCGCCTTCGAGCTCGGCCACCGCATCCTTCAAATACAACCGCAGCGCAGTGAGCACCTGATCGTTGCGCGACCGGCCGAGATGCACGCGCTTGCCGGCATCGCCGATGCGCGCGACCAGCAGATTTTCGAGCGCGGTCTGCCCATCTTCGTGCTCGAGCTGCACGCGCCATTCGCCGCGCGCGTGCCCGGCAGCGATCTCGCTCAGTCCGCGCTTGATCGCGCTGAGATCTTCAGCGCTCAGCAATCCCTGGGCATTCAGCATCTCCGCGTGCGCGATCGACGCGCGCACGTCGTACGCGACGAGTCGGTTGTCGAGCGCGTGATCTTCGCCGGCCGTGTAACGCAGCACACGCTCGTCGAGACTCGCGCCCTTGTCCCACAACCGGCTCATGTCAGCTGTGCTGCTCGGCCGGCGACAGCACGCTGATGTTCTCGACGATCAGCGTGCCGGTGCCTTCGTTCGTGAACACTTCCGCGAGAATGCTGTCCGGCGATTTGTACGACGTGACGTGCACGCGGCGCACGCCGCCGCGGATCGCATCTTCGATCGCCTTGGCCTTTGGCAGCATGCCGTCCTTCAGGCTGCCTTGCGCTTTCAAGCGCGCGAGACCCGCGAGATCGGTGTAGGAAACGATCGAACGCGGATCGTCGACCGATTCGAGAATGCCGGGCGCACCCGTGCACAGCATCAGCTTCTCGGCCTTGAGCCCCGCGCCGATACCGGCCGCGACCGTGTCGGCATTGATATTGAGCAACTGACCTTTGTCGTCGGCCGAAACCGGGCTCACGACCGGCATCAAGCCGTCGTCGAGCAACTGCTGCAGCACCTTCACGTCGATCAGATCGATGTCGCCGACGAAACCATAATCGACCATCTGACCTTCGACGCTGACCGGCGGCCGCTTGTGAGCGCGCACCAGACCCGCATCGACGCCGCTGACGCCGACGGCGGCGATGTCCAGCTCGCGGCACATCCCGAGGATCTGCGTGTTGACCAGCCCGTTCAGCACCATGCTGGTGACTTCCATCGACTTGCCGTCGGTGACGCGCCGGCCCGCGACCATGCGCGACGTGAGGCCGAGCGACTCCTGCACCTGCGTGAGCTGCGGACCGCCGCCGTGCACGAGCACGACGCGGATGCCGACCTGATGCAGGATCGCGACCTGCTCGATCAGCGTGCGAGTCGCGGCGGCATCGCCGAACACGCCGCCGCTCGCCTTGATGACGAACACCTTGCCCTTGTACATGCGGATGTACGGCGCGGCGCTGCGGAGCGCGCGAATGGCAACTGAAGGATCGGAGCGGAGCACTGTGTAGTTACCTCTTAGCCTCTGAGCAGTCTATACAACACGGCCATCTGCACGACCATGCGATTGAACGCCTCGCGCACCACGACGCTGCGTGAGCCGTCGAGCACCTCGTCCGCGACGGCGACATTGCGACGCACCGGCAGGCAATGCATGAAATGGCAGCGCGGGTCGGCGGTCTTGAACCAGCTGTCCTTCACGCACCAGTCGCCGAGATACTCGCGCAGCCGCGCGTCGGCTTCGTTGTCGCCGTAATGCTGCGGCGAGCCCCATTCCTTCGCGTAGACCACGTGTGCGCCGCTCAGCGCTTCCGCGCGATCCGTCGTTTCGTGGACCGCGCCACCGGAGGCCTTCGCTGCCTGCCGCGCTTTCTCCATGATCTGCTCCGGCAGAGCAAAACCGTCAGGCCGCAGCACGACGACTTCCATGCCGCGCATCGCAGCCATGTGCACGGTGGAAGAGGGGACGGCGAGCGGCAACGCGCGCGGATGATTGGTCCACGACAGCACGAACTTGCCGCGTTCCGGCACGCGCAGCTCATCGAGCGTGTGCCAGTCAGCTAGCGCCTGGCACGGATGGCTCATCGCTGATTCCATGTTGACCAGCGGCTTGTCGCACAGGTCCGCCATCATGCGGAAGCCGGTCTCGGCAAGATCTGCAGCCAGATTTCTGCCCTCGGCGAACATGCGAATGCCCATGGCATCGCAGTACGACGCGAGCACCGGCACTGCTTCGCGCACATGCTCCGCGGCCGCGCCATTCATGATCGCGCCAGAGCGTGTTTCCATCTGCCAGGTGCCCTGACCCGGCGTGATGACGACCGCAGTTCCGCCGAGCCGCATCATCGCGCTCTGAAAGGACGCGAGCGTGCGCAGCGACGGATTCAGGAACAGCAGACCCAGCACCTTGCCCGCAAGCGCCTGCGGTTGCGGATGCTGTTGCAGTCGCGCGGCGAGGCCGAGCAGATCCTTGATCTGCTCGCGCGGAAAGTCGGCCAGGTCGAGGAAGCGGTTCATGGTGCGATCTTCTTGAGTGCGTCGCGTAGTTGCTCGACGTGCTCGCTGCCCAGGACGAACGGCGCAAGGATGCGCACGACGTTCGGGTCGCCGCTGGTGCCCGTCAGGATGTCCTGCTTCAGCAATTCGGCCTGCACGTCCTTCGCCGGCCGCGACGTGCGCAGGCCGAGCAGCAGGCCGGCGCCCTGGGTCGCGATGACCGGGCCGACGACGCAGTCGCGGCGGATCTGCGCCGAGCGCTGGCGGACGTTCTCGAGCAGGTTCTCGGACTCGATGATGTCGATGACGGTCTCGACGATCGCGCAGGCCATCGGCCCGCCGCCGAACGTCGTGCCCAGCGTGTCGATCTTGAGATAAGGCGCGACGTGGTCCGCCATCAGCACCGCCGACACCGGAAAGCCGGCGCCGAGCGCCTTGGCGGTCGTGATGATGTCGGGCGTGACGCCATACATGTTCGCCGCGAACGGATAGCCCGTGCGCCCGACGCCGCATTGGACTTCGTCGAAGATCAGGATCGAGCCGTTCTCGCTGCAGCGGAAGCGCAGCGCTTCGAGGAATTCCTTCGGCATGTCGACCGCGCCGGCGACTCCTTGCACCGGCTCGACGATCACTGCGGCCGTCTTATCGTCGATGAGCGTGCCAAGCTTGTCGACGTCAGTGGGCTTGATGAACTTGACGTCGAACGGCGCGCGCGGGAAGCCAAACCACTTCTGCTGCGCGCCCCACGTGATGGCGCCGGCAGCGGCCGTGCGGCCGTGGAAACTGCCTTCGACAGCGATGACCTGCGTGCCGCCCGTCATCTTGAAGGCGAGCTTCAGCGCGTTCTCGTTCGCTTCCGCGCCCGAGTTCACGAAGAAGATCGTATCGAGGCCGAGCCCGCAGAACATCGCGAGACGGGTCGCAGCACGACGGCGCACGTCGAGCGGCACTGCATTGCTCTGGAAACACAGCGCGCGCGCCTGCTCCGAGAGCGCTTCGACCCAGCGCGGATGGCCGTAGCCGAGCGCGGCAACTGCATGACCGCCGTACAGATCGAGCACCTTGCGGCCGCTCGGCGTGTGCAGGTAAACGCCACTCGCGTCGCGCACGTCCAGCGGGAATTGCGCGAACACCGGCGCCAGATGATCCGGCAGCCCCTTGGTAATAGATACGACCTTCTCGGAAGCCATGCTTACGTCCAACCGGTAGCGGGCGCAGTCAGGCCCGTCGTCTCGTCGAAACCAAACAGCCGGTTCAGCCACTGCATCGCGCCGCCCGCTGCACCTTTCACCAGATTATCGATGACGCACATCACCGCGATCGTCGAACCGTTCGCTGCGCCACTGATGAAGGCGTAGTTGCTGCCGGCGACATCTTTGACGTGCGGCATTTCGTTCGCAACACGAATGAAGGGCTTGCCGCGATAGAACTCGCGCAGCGCGTCGAGCAGCTCCGGCGTCTTGATCGGACGTTGCGCGTGACCCTGCACGGTGACGTGAATGCCGCGCGCGAACGGACCCGAGTGCGGCACGAAGTTGAACTCCGCCTGCGTGCCACTCGCTGCCTGCGCCAGCGCCGTGATCTCCGGCGTGTGCCGATGCGAAAGCGGGTTGTACGCGTACATATCGCTATGACGCTGCGGATGATGCGTGCCCGGACCCGGCGTGCGGCCGGAGCCCGTGCTACCAGTCACACCCGCGGCAAACAGCCGGGGATCGGTCAGCTGCAGCTTCAACAGCGGCACGCTCGCGAGCAGCACGGCGGTCGCAAAACATCCGGGATGCGCGACATGCCGCGTCGTCAGACGATCGAGATGCTCCGGCACCGCGCAGGTGAACTGCGGGATGCGACCCGGCGCACCGTGCGCGTGCTTGTAAACCGCTTCGTACGCGCCGGGAGTCGTGTAGCGATAGTCAGCGGAGATATCGATCACACGCGGCGCCGCGCCTTTGGCTTGCGCCGCTGTCAGCAGATCGTCGATCAATTTCGCGGCGACGCCATGCGGCGCAGCCGAGAGAATCGCCGCCTGCGGCAGCGATGACGCGAGCTTCGTGATCGTCTCGAGATCTGCGAACTTCAGCTCCGGATAGATCGGCGCCAGGTGCACGAACGACTTCGCCACGAGCTCGCCGGGCTGGCTGTCCGACAGCACGCCCTTGAGCTCGAGCTGCGGATGCGCGGCAATCAGGCGCAGCAGGTCGCCGGCTACGTAGCCGGTGCCGCCCAGAACGATGACAGGTGTTTTCTGCATTTCCGTGGGTCAGACTTCAGTCTGACTCCTCAGTCTCCAGTTGTTTCGTCTTCAGCCCGAGCTTGTCGATGATGCAGTCGCCGAGCTTGGCGCCGTCGGTGATCGCATTGAACGCCGGCACGCCGAACTGATCGCGAATGATGTTCACGCCGACCGCGTTATCGGTTGCGGGGCCGGTGACGACAGCCGGCTCGATGCCGAACTTCTCACGCAGCAGCTTCACGCCGCCCCACGCCGCGACCGGATCGTTCGCGGACAGCACCACGGACGACAGCGCGTCCTTGATGTCGGGCGACAACAGGATTGCCTCGACGCCATATGCGCCGAGGATGCCGTCACCGAGCTCGAACACGATGACGTCCGGCTCGCCTTGCGACATCTCCGTCAGCAGCGCGCGCGTGATCGCAGGACCGGTCTTCGCGGTCGTAGTGACCACACCGAGATCCGTAAAGATCATGCTGCGTCGGGCACCGGCGTCTTCCATCGCGAGGATGTCACGACGCAGCGATACACCCGTCGCCTTGAACGCATGCACGTTCAGGCCGCGATGACGCATGCGCGCGACGATCGCGCAAGCAGCCGCCGTCTTGCCGGCTTCCATACAGGTACCAGCGAGTGCGACGACCGGCACGCCTCGCGTGTTCACGGTCGCGTTGTAGTCGAGGCGCTGATAACCGACTCGCGCCGGCACGCCGATGCGCTCGCCGAGATACGGGAACTGCAGCACGACGCCGATGACGCGCGCATCGAACGGCCGACCCTTCTCCGGGTTTACCGAATCGACGATACCGAGCACGCCGCCGATGTTCAGCACCTGGATCACGTCGCCGGCCTTCACGGACTCCGGCAGGTGACCCGAGTAACCGAACAGCGCCTGGCGATGGCCGAGCGCGCCGACGATGACGTCGCCCTTGGCGAGCTTTGCCATGCGGCCGCTGGTCAATTCCAGCGTGTTGTACGTCGACTTGTTATTGAGGATCTCGACAACCAGCACGACGCCTTCGTCACACGGAATGTCCGTGGTGGAGACGCGCAGCTCGTGGCCCAGGTTCAGCGCCTGGGTGATTGAGGCGATCTTGTCGACCAGTACCGTCTTCATATTTGCTACCTGGGGAAACGCGACCACTGCGTTCATTGCTGCTTTCCTGCCCTCGCCCAGAACATTCCGGGCAAACCGACCATCTTGGAAAAACCGAGCGCATCGGCTGCAGTCCATTCGCCCGCCGCTTCGCCGTACACGCCCTTCGATACCGTCATCAAAGAGTAGGGCGAGACGACGCCAGCGACGAACGCGCTGCCGGGCCGATATTGCACGGTCACTTCGCCCGTCACGCGCGCCTGCGAAGCGGTGAACAGCGCTTCGATGTCGCGACAGACGGGATCCAGGTGCTGGCCCTCATGGACGAGATCGCCATAAGGGCCGGCAAGCATTTCCTTGATGCGCTGCTGGCGGCCGGTCATCACCAGCTTCTCCAGCTCGCGATGCGCACTGATCAAGACTTCGGCGGCCGGCGCTTCGAACGCAACGCGGCCCTTCGTGCCGATGATCGTATCGCCGAGGTGAATGCCGCGGCCGACGCCGTAGCGCGCGCCGATCTCCTCGACGTGCTCGATCAACTTCACCGGCTCGAGCCGCGCGCCGTTGAGACTCACCGGCACGCCGCGCTCGAAACCGATCGTATGCGTCGTCGGTTCCTGCGGCTCGCTGCAAGCATTCTTCGAAAGCACCCACGCGTGATCGGGGATGCTGCCGGTCGAAGTCAGCGTCTCCTTGCCGCCAATCGTCACACCCCACAGTCCGCGATTCACGGAGTAGGCGGCGCCGTACGGCGGGATCGGCAGCTTGCGCTCTTCCAGATACTTCAGCTGCTCGGGGCGCTTGAACGCGCGGTCGCGCACCGGCGCAAGGATCGTCAGCTCAGGCGCGAGCGTGCGCAGGGCGACTTCGAAGCGCACCTGATCGTTGCCGGCGGCAGTGCAGCCGTGCGCGACGACCTTTGTGCCGAGCTTGCGTGCGTACTCGGCAATCGTCTGCGCCTGCATCACGCGCTCGGCGCCGACGCACAGCGGGTACATCTGGCCACGCTTCACGTTGCCCATGATCAGGAACTTGATCACCTGATCGAAGTACGCCTGCTTCGCGGCGACGAGGATGTGATCCTGAGCGCCGAGCTCGCGAGCGCGCTGCTCCAGCACTTTGGCCGCTTGTGCATCGATGCCGCCGGTGTCGACGGTCACCGTGATGATCGGACGGTTGTACGTCGCACTCAGCCATGGCACCAGGAACGACGTGTCCAGGCCGCCGGAGAATGCGAGGAGGATCGGCTCGTTGCCGGCCGGAAGGGCTGCTTCGCTCATGCTCAGATTCCGAAGATGTCGCGCAGGCGTTCGCGCAGCTTGCGCTGCTCGCGACCGCCTTCGGTGGCGATGAAGATGGTGTCGTCGCCGGAGATCGTGCCGACGACCTCCGACCAGTTCGAGTCGTCGATGGCGACCGCGACGCTCTGCGCCGTGCCGGTCGTGGTCTTGACCACAGTCAGCGACTGACCGGCGGTGCGTACTTCGGTCACGAAGTTGGAGACCGCGGCGAACGGCGTGCCGGCCGCGTTGCTGTCGCCGCCGGGCAGGATGTAGTGGTCGCCGGCCTTGGCCACGCCGAGCTCGCGCAGGTCGCGGCTGACGCTCGACTGCGTGGCATCGAAGCCCTGCTTGCGCAGCAGCTTCGCCAGCTCGTCCTGGTTGTGCACGGTCGACTCGCGGATGATCCTGAGGATCGCCGCGCGCCGCGCTACCGATTGATGAATTTCAGCCGCCACCTGGAGTTCCGCCGGGCCTCTGCATAAAAAGGCGTGCATGTTGCATAAATATGCAGACGCAGTCAATGGGGCATCGCGAGGTGCGAAGCCGCCATCGCCAATCATTGATTCCCTCGGCCGGCGACTGACGGCACCGTGCTGTCCGATGACGTCAGCGATCTGGGTGCCGGCGGCGCTGGTGGCTGGGCTTTTTCAAGCCTGGCGCACGGCGCTCCAGCAGCGCTTGCGCGCCGAGTTGAGCCTGAGTGGAGCGGGGCTGGTGCGCTATCTGTATGGCGCGCCGGTCGCCATCGCCCTGGCGCTCGGCTACTTCGCCGCCCAGGGGTTATCGACCCCGCGCATAAGCATGCCGTTCCTGATCGCCGCGGCCGGCGGCGGTCTGGCCCAGATTGTCGGGACCCAGCTGCTGATCGCAGCCTTCGGCTACCGCAACTTCGTCGTCGGTACCGCCTTCGCCAAGACCGAAGCGTTGCAGGCGGCCGTGTTTGCCTGGTTGCTGCTGGGAGAGCACCTGAGTCTTCCGGCGATCGCGGGCATCGCGCTCGGCGTCGCGGGCGTTCTGGTGCTGGCCCTGGGCGGCGTCGGCCAGCTGACCCCGAAGCAGGTAGTTGCATCTCTCGGTCAGCCAGCAGCTCTGGTCGGAATTGGCGCGGGCGCGGCGTTCGCGCTCACTTCGGTGTTGGTGAAGCGCGCCACGCTGTCGCTCGAGCTGCCGGACCCGGTTGCGGCCGCACTCGCGACGCTGGCAGTCGTGATGCTGTTGCAGACATTGATGCACGGCGCGTTCGTAGCCTTGCGCGAGCCGGCGACTCTACGGCGCGTGCTGGTGACCTGGCGGAGCTCCGGGCAGGTCGGTCTGCTGGCGTCGTTGGGGTCGGCCTGCTGGTTCATCGGCTTTGCAACTGCTCCGGTGGCGCTGGTCAGGATCGTCGGCCAGGTGGAGGTCGCGTTCACGCTCGCGTTCGCACGCATCTACCTGGGTGAGCGAACCCGGAGTCACGAGGGCATCGGACTCCTGCTCGTCGCCGCTGGCGTGGTGTTCGCACTTGCAGGTGCGTTGGCTTGAAGGATCGCCGCTACGCGGGCATCTTGCGCGCGCGCCAGATCCCGTCGCCGGCGTACAGCGCCAACGCCGTCCAGATCAGCACGAACCCCGCGACGCGCGGCCCGCTGAACGGCTCGCCGAAGGCAAACACGGCCAGAAACATCTGGATCGTAGGCCCGATGTATTGCAGGAGTCCGACAGTCGAGTAGGGAATGCGGCGGGCACCGAAGGCGAACAGCACCAGCGGAATCGCCGTGATCGGTCCGCCGATCATCAACAGGAGGTTCAGGTTGATGCCGCCCGTCGTCAGAACTCCGCTGCCGGCGAGCTCGCACCACACGATGTAGGCGATGCCCAGCGGCGCGAGCAGCAGCGTCTCGCTCGCGAAGCCGGCGAGCGCATCGACGCTGATGACTTTGCGGACCAGGCCGTACAGACCGAAGGAAAAGGCCAGCGTCAGCGAGATCCAGGGCGGATGCCCAGCCGTCCAGGTCAGCCACGCCACGCCGGCGGCGGCGATCGTCACGGCGGTCCACTGCGCGGCATTGAGCCGCTCCGACAGCAGCAGTACGCCGAGCAGCACGTTCACCAGCGGATTGATGAAGTAGCCGAGGCTGGTCTCCACCACGCGGTTCGCGGCGATGCCGTACACGTACGTCAGCCAGTTGATACTGATGAGAGTCGCGCTCGCGAACAGCCGCCAGCGCGTCGTCGGATTGCTCAGCGCGGCCCAGACCTGACCGATCTCGCCGCGCACGCGCAGCCACAGGAACGCGAACAGGCAGCCCCACACCAGGCGATACGCCGTGATCTGCACGACTGGAACGGCGTGCAGCAACTTCAGGTATAGCGGCAGCAGTCCCCAAATGAAAAACGCGGACGCGGCAGCGGCGAGACCCCGCGGATCGGTGCGTGTGGCGACGGGGGACAAGGGCTGCGACGCCCGGGCAGTGTCGTTCATAGAAGGCGTGACTTTTGCCGGCTGGCCGCGGGCGCGAATGATACCCTTCCGGCATGTCTTCAGTGCTCGATCTTTCCCGCCGTCTGCTGGCGCTGTCGCAGACCGGGCTGCACTTCAGCGCCGAGGAATACGATCGCGAGCGCTATCGCGAGATCGGCGACATCGCGACGCGCCTGCTGGAGTTGCAGTCCAACGTCGCTGCGGACGCGGTGCGGCAGGCATGGTTCGTCGAAGACGGTTACGCCACGCCGAAAGTAGACGTGCGTGCAGCCCTCTTCCGTGACAACCGCGTGTTGCTAGTGCGCGAGCGCGTCGATGGCAAGTGGACGGTGCCCGGCGGCTGGGCGGACGTGAACGATCCGCCGAGCGTGGCGATCCTCAAGGAGATCGAGCAGGAGTCCGGCTTCAGCGCGCGCATACTCAAACTCGGCGCGATCTACGATCGCAGCAAGCGCAATCACCCGGCGTACCTGTTTCACTCCTGGAAGGTGTTCTTCCTCTGCGAGATCACCGGCGGCGAGGCGCGCACCAGTTACGAAACGACCGCCGTCGAGTTCTTCCCGCTGGACGCGCTGCCGGAGCTGTCCACGGGCCGCTCGAACGCCGAGCAGATCCGCCGCATGCACCAGCACTATCTCGATCCCAACCTGCCGACCGAGTTCGATTGAGCATGTCCGACCCGACCGACGTTCCCGAGTGGTTCGCGCGGGCGATTGCCGCGCCTGCCGAAACGCGTTTTGCCGAAGTGGAAGGCACGCCGATCCACTACCTGTCCTGGAATGCCGCGGACCTGGAGAAACCGGCGCTGCTGTTCGCGCACGGATTCCGCGCGCACGCACGCTGGTGGAGTTTCATCGCGCCGTTCTTCCTCAGCCGCTTTCGCATCGTCTCGCTCGACTTTGCAGGCATGGGCGACAGCGGCAATCGTTCCGAGTACACGCCGCTCGGTTTCGTGCGCGACATCATCGGCGTGCTCGATCATGCCGGCTTCGAACAGGCGACCCTGATCGGTCACAGCTTCGGCGGCGGCCGCGTCGCGCGCGCCTGCGCCGAGTATCCCGCGCGAGTGTCGCGCGCCGTCATCATCGACAGTCACATGCGCCTGACGGACGAGAAGCGCTCGACGCGACCGTTCGAGATCGGCCCGCGGCGCGTCTACCCGACGTTCGAGGCTGCGCGCGCGCGCTTCCGGCTGGTGCCGCCGGAGAATCGCACGGCGCCGTACGTTCTCGACTACGTCGCGCGCAACTCGCTCAGGGAAGTCGAAGGCGGCTGGACCTGGAAGTTCGACCCCCAGTTGATTCCGAAGCACGACGACGCGAAGGCGACCGATATCCTCGCGAAGATCAAAGCGCCCGTGACTTTCATCTACGGCGACGCGAGCGCCATCGTGTCGCGCAAGCACGCGCACGAAATCGTACGGCACATCCCGAACGCGTGCGGGCCGATCGCGATCCCGCAGTCGCATCATCACGTGTTGCTGGACCAGCCACTGTCGCTGGTATCCGCGCTCCGCGCCGCGTTGTATTGAAGAGTCGTTGGAATGGCGGGCTGTAGGTCGGGCTTCAGCCCGACAATCCGTGCGGAGAAAGAATTTCTCTCGCCAAGACGCCAACAAGAACCAGAGATGCAACTTCCGGGGTTTTCCTGTTCGGAGTTATGAATTCGACTTCTCTGCCTTGGCGATCTTTGCGTCTTGGCGAGAGATATTCCGGAGTCGGGCTGAAGCCCGACCTACAGCGCTCGAGTCATCTCTCGGTGGCGTACTCGAGATCCGCGCTCTGGTTTTCGCCGGCCTCGGTCTTGAACACCCACTTGTCGCTGATCGTGTAGCGCAGCTTCAGGGTATTGATCGATTCCGTCAGCGAGATGCCGTAGCTGACGAACAGCCGCGGTGACAGGAACTTGCCGAGCACCAACGACGTGTTTTCTTCACCGGCGCTGTTGACCGTGCTTTCGACGCCGACCTGCTCGATGCCGATACGCCGGCCGAACTGCCCGGCCAGTAACCCGCCGCCCTCCAACGCGAGCGAGTTGCTCGCGGCACTGATGCTCTTGGTCTCAGCGCCGGTGATCGAGTCCACCGACTTGCCCGTAAGCAGGTACGACATGATCTGCGACTGCGTCATCGCCGGATCCGAGAAGAAGGTCAGGCGCGGCGCCTGCAGAGTGCCGCGCACGTTGAGGCCGACTTCGGTGGTCTCGACGCGCCGGCGCGCCTCGATGTCGAGGCCCGGATCGTCGAGCGGCGAGGCATCGAACAGCAGCCGGCCGCGATTGATGTCCAGCTTCTGACCGAGCGCTTCGTAGCGGCCATCGGCGACGCTCAGCTCGCCGCGGCCGATCGGCGGTTCGCCGGTGTGCGCCGTGGTACCGACACCGCCGACGATGCGGCCTTGCAGGCCGAACGCATCGACGCGCACGTCGTCGCCCATGTCGATGCGGACTTCGCTGTGCACGACGAACAGACCCGCGCGCTCGGCGGGATGCTCGCCGACGTAGCGTGCGTCGTCGGACACCTTGACCGCACCGGTCAGCTTGGCGGGCTGGACGCGCGCGCTGGGAATCTTCACGTCGCCAGCAACGTCCAGCCGCTTGCCGTCCACGATGAAATGCAGATCGGGCGAAGCAACGACGCGGTAGTCGGGCAGATCTGCGAGCAGCAGATTCTGGCCACGCACGCGCAGGTCGCCCCTCGACTCACCGCCGCGCCACATCAGTTGCCCCTGCGCTTCCAGCTGGCCTTCGCCGGCGCGGCCCTGACCGCGGAAGCGCAGCCCGGTGTTTTCCAGATCGGCGACGATAGCCAGCTCGCGCATCGCGAAATTGACGCGATACGAATCGAACTCGCCGCGTGCCAGCTCGATGCGGCCGTTGAACTCGGGCAGTGCCAGCGTCCCGCCGATGGTGGCGTTTGCGGTGAGCAGGCCCGCCGCGTGGTCGATCTCCGGGAACAGCAGCGGCAGGATGTTCGCGTCGGCGGCGCGGGCGCGCAGGTCGCCGGTCAACGGCAGGTTCTGGATGTCGTTACGACCATCCCGCTGCAGCCGGGCGTTCGCATATAAGTATGTGTCGGTGAACGCCTGGATACCGAACGACATTTCGATGCGCTGAGGCGTGGCCGTCGCGCCGAGACCGCCAGTGCCGAAGTTGAGTCTCTCCGGCGCCGCGCCCGGCGGGCGATAGATGATCGCGGCGTCGATGATGCGAGCACCGGCTTCGCCCTGCCACGGCTGACCCGCTGCGCCGAACGCATGCACGCGTCCCTCGATGCGTCCCGCGATCTCCGCCTCGGGACTGCTCGGCGGCAACACCGACGCCAGCGGAATTTCGTAGCCCGACACCGTCGCCTGCCACGCGCCGTCGCGTTGCCACCTGCCTTCGGCGCACATCCGACCCGCGCCGATGACGAGACAGAAGTTGTCGAGCTGCGCGCGATCGCGTGACGCGAGCGCCCTCGCCGGTTCCGGAGTCTTCAGCTGCTGATTCGGCGCACCGGTCGACAGCTCGGTCGTGGTGATCGTCGCGTTCCACACTTCCTTGTCGTAGCGGCCCGCGATTTCCATGAGGGCGTGCGGCGGACCCATCGTCGGCTGCGGCGCGAAGCCGCTGACGTCGAGGGCGATGCGATGATCCGTGGCGACGCCGGTGCCGGTCACCTTGAGCTGATCGATCAGCGGGCTGCCGTGTCCAATCGCTCGAGCCTGAACTGACAGCCGCGAAGGATTGCCGCCGGCCGCATCCACGTCTGCGTCGATGTCGAGCTTCTGTGCGAGCCAGCCTTCATAGCGCAGATTTTCGCCGTGTACCTGCGCGACGACGTGCGGCGTCATGAGCGCACCACTCGCTGTGCCGGTCGATTGAATCGAACCCGCCGCACCAGGCAACAGGCGATCTAAAGCCGGCGCATTGATCGACCAGTTCGCCTCGATGGTGTCGCGCATCTTGCCGTCGAACGTGATCCGCGCGCCGCCGAAGTTGAGGTGTGCGCCGCTGACCTGCCATGTCTTGCCTTCACGCTGCATGTTGCCACGCGCCAGCACCGACTCGTTGCGCAGCGTGCCGCGCAGATTCGTGAGCGCGAGCCGGAAGCTCGCGCGCTTGTCGAAGCCCTTGCCTGCGGCCTCGGCGCGCGCGTCGATGCGTCCCGGGAATTCGCTGTTCAGCTCGACCGGATTGATGTCGTCGGCACGCGTCGTAAGTTTCCAGGCGCGCGGCTGAGCGAACTGCAACTGCGCGCTGCCGCTCACGGCGCCGTCGAACACCTTCACGTCGTACTGCGAAACCGTAAGTTGTTCCTTCGAGAGCACGCCGCTCGCCGAGCCTTGCGCATGCGGCAGGTCCGGGCCGTCGACCTGCGCAGTCGTCGTGAAGTCGTAAGGCATTGCTCCGCGCAATGTTCCTTCGCCGGTTGCGCTGTGGACCACTGCTGCGTCGTGCAGCGGCCATTGCAGGTTCTGCCACCGAGCCTCGACATCGATCTGCGGGGACTCGCCCTGGAATGCGATCGTGCCCTTCGCATGGACTTTCGCGGGGCTGTCGTTCAAAGCGAGGTCTGCGGACGCCAGCGTCAACACGCGCTTGGCGTAATTGCCGCTCGCTTCGACGGTCAGGTCCTTGCTGTCCAGCTCGGGGATGCCGACATTGCCGGCGACACCGATGCGATCCGGGTTGGCTTGCACGTCCAGCGACACGTTACGCAGCGTGAATGGCGGCTTCTGCATCCACGGATCGAGCGCGAACGTTGCGGCATCGACGTGCCCTGCGATGTTCCAACGTCCGTCCGGGTGCGTGAGGGCCGCGGTTGCGGTCGCGCGCTGCGGCTGCAGGAGCTGTGCTGCGAATTCCAGTCGATCGAGATCGCCCGTGACTTTGCCATCGAGTGCCAGCACGACGCCGTCGCTCATCCGCAAATGGCCGTTGCCGTTTGCCTCCATGCGCATCGGCTTGCCCGCGCGCAAGGTGAAATCACCGGCCGCATCCAATGGCAGCTCGTCGAGCCGACCTTCGACGACGCGGGCGCGCAGAACGCGCAGCGTTCGTGCAGTGATCGTCGCGACGCCTTCGGCACGCGCTGCTTCGATCACCATGCCATTCGTGTGCTCGTACCGGACCTTGTTCAGCACGACGTTGTCAGCATCGACACGCAGGAACAGTGGCAGGAAGCGCGGTGGCCGCGTGCTCGGCGGCGTCTGCGTGTCGCGCAGAGTCACAGTGGCGTCGCGCACGGTCACCGAGGAAGCCTTGATTGTCTGCAGCAGCAATCCGCGCAGTTGCGTCTCGATCACGATGCCGTGCACGACGACGTGCACGCGCGGATGATCGAGCTCGAATAGCTCGACGCGCAGCGGCCCGGAGATCGTTCCGGAAACGCCGCTGATGTGTACGCCGAGTCGTTCCAGTCGCCACAGCTGTCCGGCGACCAGCGCGAGACCGCTCGGCGTGTACAGCACGAACCCGAGGAGCAGGAACGGCGCCAGGATCAGCAGCAGGAGCGCAGCGATGAGCAGGCGGCGGCGCATTCAGAATTGTGTCGAGATGTAGAGGTGGAACTTCGGGTCGCGGCCCGACACCGACAACGGCTGCGCAATGTCGATGCCGAAGCTCGCCACTGCTACGTTGTAGCGCACGCCGAGGCCGACCGAGTACTCGAACCCCGGCGCTTTGAAGTCGTTGAACGCGTTGCCGATGTCGTAGAACGCAGCGATGCCGAAGTTGCGCGGCAGGTCGCGCGTCACCTCGACCGTGCCGGTCGCCAGATGCTTGCCGCCGATGCTGTCACCGTTCGCGTCGCGCGGCGCCAGCTCATTGAGGTCGAAGCCGCGCACGCTGCGGTCGCCGCCGGCGAAGAAGCGCTGCGAGGCGGGCAGGTCGAGAATCTGTTCGTCCTGGGGACGGTTCGATTCGATGCGCGTCACGCCGAGCTCGCTGCGCAGGTCGAGATGCCAGCGCTCCCAGAAATCGAATTTCCGCTCGCCCTGGAAGCGGAACTGCACGAACGAGGCGTCGGAACCGAGCGTGGTCGGCGAGCCGCGCAGCTCGAAGTACAGGCGGTACGGCCGTGGCCGGCCGCCGGTGATGTAGCTCGGCAGCGTCGAAAAGCTGATGCCCGGGAAGACGTAGAAGGCGGTGTTGCGCGTGCCATCGCCTTCGGTCGTGGTCTCGTTCGACAGGCGCACGAACAGCACGCGTTGCCATCGACCCATCGCCTGCGTCAGGCCCGCGCCGACCTCGTTACGCCGACTGGTCGTGTCGCCGATCTCTTCCTCGACCAGGTCACCGGTGAACTCGACCTTTTCCAGCGCGACGTCCATCACCGGGATGACATAGCGCGCCGAGATCTCCTTGATGACGGCCGAGCCGAGCAGCTCCACCTTGAAGCGATGTCCTTCGCGATTCACGCGGCGATTGTCCCAGGTGAATTTGCCGCGGGCTTCGGTGTCGGTGCCGTATCCCACGCTGGTGGCGAAACGATGCTTGCGGTTCGGCTGGGCGCTGACCGTCACCGGGACCGTCAGCGCCTCGCGATCGGGTGTGCCGCTCTCGATGCTCACATTCGAGAAATACTGGCTGTCGTCGAGCGTGTATTGGGTACGCAGCAATGCATCGAGCGTGTACGGATCGCCCTGCTGCATGCGTAGCAGGCGACGCGCCGAGTCGTCGTTGATGACGTCCTGCGCGATCTTGATCTCGCCGAAGCTGTAGCGTTTGCCGGTGTCCATCTCGATCGTCACGGTCGCGCGCCGCTCCGTGCGATCGATCATGAGCTCGTTCTTCGTCAGGCGCGCATCGAGGTAACCTTCATTTTTCGCCGCGCGCAGCAACGTGCCTTTGACACGCTCGTACGTGCCGTGATTGAGACGCAGGCCCGGCTTGAGCTCCTCCGCCTCGAGGATCTCGCGGATCTCGCGCACACCTGCGCCGGGGCCGGTCGCCGTGACGCTTACGTCGGAGAGGCGTATCGGCCGACCCGGCATGACGTGAATTGTAACGGTCCACTTGTCGAGGTCGTGCTTGGTCTGGTAGCTCACTTTCGGCTCGTAGTAACCGAGAGGCTCGAGGGCGTCCTGCGTCTCGGCGACGATGCGTCGTTGCAGCCGTGACATCGTTTCCGGCGTGATGTCGTCGCGATCGGCGTAGCGCGTCAGGCTGAGGAAGGCGCGAACGTTGTTCTGGATCTGCTCGGTGACGTCGGGAATGAGGATTTCGATCGACGCGTGCGCCGCGCCGAGCGGCAGCAGGGCCAGCAACGCAGCCACACAACGGAGCGACCTGCGGGCGGAGATTCGGGACATGTAAGCGACCCTGTCTCCGTGCGCGTTATTCCGGCGAAGAATCGAACGACGGATCGGTCGCGACCGCCGCCGGATCGTTAGCTTCCAGCCACACCTCCGGCACTTCGACACTCTTGAACTCGAAGCGCGACGTGCCGCTCTGTACGCCGGCGGCGTCGAAGCGGCGCTCCTGGAGCACCGTGCGGCCGTTGCGTTCCACGAACAGCACGCTGGAGCAGCGCGTTCCGTAGCGCTCGTTGACGATGAACGGCGCGGAGACGACGCGTTCCCAGTCCGGCGGCAGGCCGGTCGAAGGCAAGTGATCGTCGAGCGCCGGCTCGCGGTCGGCCAACATCGTGAACAGATCCTCGGGCGCGACGTCGGCGCCGCTCAGCAGCTCTTCGAAACGCTTGCGCGTGCGCGCCAGCTTCGGCCACGGCGTGTCGAGCAGATGATTGCTCAGGCCGTAGACGCCGGGTGCAAGCGCGGCGGGCGCATTCGGCCCGCGGTTCGAAGAGTAGTAGAGCGCGCGGGCGCCGCCGACCAGCAGGTTGAACCCCGAGTAACGAGGCGCAGCGCCGCGCAGGTCGTCCAGAAATTCTTTCGGCGACGTCGCGCCTGTCAGAAATCGCGGCACGAGCTGGCCGCGCGACGGCGCGCCTTCGACGGGCGCCTGCAGGTCGCGATAGTTGGTGACGACGCCGAACCGGCCGGACCGCGCCACGCCGAGCCAGGTGCCGCCGGCCTTGAGGTCGCGACCGCCCAGGATGCGCGGGTCGTCCTGCCACCAGCCGAGCGGCGCGGCGGGACGTTCGTGAAACTCATCGCGATTGCCGGCGAGGATCAGCCGATAACGCGGGTGGTGCTTCCAGGCGAGAACGAGCAGGCACATGGGGGACGATTGTAGAGCACAGCGCAAGGAGTGAAATGCGCCCCGGGCACTGAATGAAGGCTGAAAGGGTGTCGGTTATCGCTTGGGCGCCTGCCACATCCGCACGCCCGGTTCCGCCCGCAGCGGCGTCGTCGCGCCGCTGTCATACCAGTCCTCGACCAGCCGGAACGAGATGGAGTGCGTGGTCGGCAGCGCGATCTCGCCGGCGGCGAGCTGTGCACGGGTGAACCAGCGGGCGTCTTCCAGTTCCTGGTCGCTCAGGTCGATGTCCGTCCGGCTGGCGCGGGCGGTGAAGCCGAGCATCAGCGACGACGGGAACGGCCACGGTTGCGACGAGTGATAGATGACCTCGTCGACCACGACGCCGGTTTCCTCGCGCACCTCGCGCGCGACCGCGTCCTCCAGGCTCTCTCCTGGTTCGACGAAACCGGCGACGGTCGAATACCTGCCCGGCGGCCAGGCCGGCTGACGGCCGAGCAGCGCTCGCTCCCCGTCCGTGACCAGCACGATCACGGCCGGATCGAGTCGCGGGAATTGCTGGTGCGCGCAGGTCGGATTGGAGCATTGCATAACGTGGCCGCCCTGGACGGCCACCATGGGCAGGCTGCAGCGCCCGCAGTAGCGGTTGTGCTCACGCCAGTGGACCATCGCTCGCGCGTACGCGAGCAGGCCCGCTTCATCTTCAGACAACTCGCCGGCGATCAATCGCAGGTCGTGCAACTCCGCACCGCTTTCCAGCGATGGCGGCGTCTCGCCGGCGACGGCAACTGCGAACACGACACGCTGGTGAAATTCGCCGAGCAGGATGTAGCCGCTCGTGTCGACGCCCGCGAGCGCCTGCGCACCCATCGCGAAGTAGGCCGACGCGCGTCCGTCCGACGACGTCACAACAGCGCTGCGCGCGTGCCAGACCGGCACGAACAGAGTCGCAGGATCGGCGAGCGCCGCGCGCAGTCGCTCTTCGTCTTTGCGCCAGTGCGCGGCGCGCTCGAGATACGGTCCGGCAAGTACGTTGGGATGAGAGCGCGGCAACGCCATGCGCGCGATTGTATCAGCCCCGTTCCGCGCCCGTTCCCTTTAACGCGCACACCGGACAAGCGCGGCGACACACGTTGACGCGATCTCGCAAGTACTGACTGTCGCAGTGCCGGCAGCGGACCGCGTGCAGTTCCGCGTTACGCAACAGCAGTTGCAGGAGAAACCACGCGTGCTCGAACGAGATGTCGGCGTTGCGCAGCAGCTGGCGATGCGTCTCGTACGCGTCGCAGAACAAGCGGCCGAATTCGATCGAGCCAGGCTGCGTGTTCGATTGCGCGCGCCACAGCCCGAAGGTCGTAAACACGCTCGCCAGCATCGACGATTCCAGTTGCGCACGCGTGTTGCGCACGAAGAACTGGACCTGTCGCGGCGACTTGCCGCGACGCCGGCGCACCGGCGCGCTCGGCATGTGCGTTGCATACGTTTTGTAGAGGCGGCGGATGCGATCGTCGGTCAGGCCGGTGCACGAGCGGATCGTGCAGGTGCGGGCTTCGTGGCGGATCATGCGCAGCGCGAGATCGTGACGCTGACGCTCGTGGAAGTAGCGCTCGTTACTGATGTGCATTGGAAATCCATCCCTGTGCAGCGCTCCTTCGTGGCGTAGTGTACGCAATTGACGATCACTTGGCGTCAATGTTTAATTCGCGCCCCGTCATGCAAGGATGCAGCGATGTCACGTCACATCACGGATGAGTTGCCCGGCGTGAGTACGCCGATCCTGAGCGCCGCGGTGCTGGCGCGAATTCACGAGCTCAATCTCGACTACATGGAGTTGTTGGCTGCCGAGCGCAACGCGGTCGATGCGTGCGACGGTCAACTGCAGCACTTGCCATCCAAGCTGCACGCAGCGATCGCAGAGATGTCGCCGGCTGCGCGCGCGTCGTTGGCAGCGCTGCCTTATACGCTGTACTCGCTCGGCTTTGAGGATGAGAAGTTGTGGCGCGCGCTTGCGCAGCCCGCAACGTTGGCGGCAGCGATGTCGATGCGTGAGCGGTACACGCAGCCGCGCGATGCGTCGCTGCAAGCGTCGCTCTGCGAGGTCGCGCTCATGTATGCGTGGCACGTGGCGACATCGAGTCCACTCGCCGCGCGCTTGATCTACGCGATGCCGGAGGCCGTTGCAGAGCGGTTGATGGCTGCGCCGCCGTGGTATGTCAGGCGGCTCGCCGTGCATCACGCCTCTCTATTGTTGCCGCGATGGCCGACGAATCCTGGCTTCTGGCCGGACCTCGTGCGCTTCGCAGTTGCTGACGATCAGCAGCGGCTTGCTACTGCCAAGGTTCTCGGTAGTCAGCTGATTGCAGCAGAGCTGCAGGGATCGGCGGTGCAGTCGCCGCGACTCCGCGCGCGCTATCGCGGATGACGGTTGCGCAGTGAGCTGCCGCGCGCGACGGCGTCGTTGCCGAACTTCGCGCGGATGTCGTCGAGCGTGGTATCGAGATGCTGGTTGCGGCTGGCTTCGGGCGCTGTGAACAGCTCTAGCTGCGGAGTACTCGTAAGGTCGCGGCCGCCGACGCCAAGCAGTCGCACAGCGGCGCGCGGCTGTTCGCGCAGCCACTCGTCGAGCAACTTCGTCGCTGCTTCGAGCAGTGGCTGCGTTTGTTGAGTCGCGGGCCGGATCGTGCTCTGCCGCGTGTAAGTCTTGAAGTCCTTGCGACGAATCTTCACTACGACGGTCTCGGCGAGCCATCCCTGAGAGCGCAAGCGCGCAGCCGTGCGATCGGTCAGTCGCGCAAGCTCGGCGCGCAATTGAACGCGATCGGTGATGTCCGTGTCGAACGTTTCTTCGGAGGAGATCTGCTTTTCGTCCCAGTCGGCGATGACCGGGCGCTCGTCGATGCCGGCAGCGCGCGCCTTGATGTCGGCCACGTAACGGCCGAACACGGGTCGTAGTACTGCATCGCTCGCGAGGCGCAGATCACGCAGCGTGCGGATGCCGATGCGTTCCAGGTGCGGCGTCGTCTTCTTGCCGATACCGTGCAGCTTGCCGATCGGCAGCGGATCGAGCAACGCGGTGACTTCGTCCTCGCGCACGATCACCAATCCGTCGGGCTTGCGCAGGTCCGACGCGATCTTCGCGACCAGCCTGTTCGGGGCCACGCCGACCGACGCCGTCACGCCAGTGCGCGCGACGATCTTCTTCTTGATCGCGACTGCAATGCTCGCTGCGTCGCCGAGTGCGGCCTGGCTTTCCGTCACGTCGAGGAATGCTTCGTCTAGCGACAGACCTTGCACGAGCGGCGTGTACTCGTGAAAGACGCCGAATACTATCCGCGACACTTCTTTGTATCGTTCGAAACGCGGCGCCACACAGATTGCATGCGGACAGCGGCGTAGCGCTTCGCCCATCGGCATCGCGGAGTGCACGCCGTACTTGCGCACTTCGTAGCTGGCCGCGGCGACGACGCCACGGCCGCCGGTTCCGCCGACGATCAGCGGCTTGCCGCGCACTTCGGGGTTGTCGAGCGCTTCGACGGACGCGTAGAACGCGTCCATGTCGACGTGCAGGATGGCTCTCACGCGTTGCTGACGCGCGCCGCCGGGCGCACGTCGAGCGGCTGCTCGCCTGCGGCCATCTCCTCGGTCGTGAAGTCGTCGACGTGGATGAGCTCCATGACGCGACGGTCGTAGTCGCGCAGCATCGCGGCTTCGGTCTCGGTGAGGATGCCGGTGGCGAGCGCCTGTTGGATCTGGCCGGGCATATCGAGTGCGGTGACGCGGCCGGTCTTCACGCCTTCGACGCGCACGCGCTTTTCCAGCGGCTCCGCCGCATCGGCGAGCACCAGCGCTTCCTGCAGCAGTCCCAACGGATTGGTGGGCTCGATCGTGCGATACACGCCGGTGGTCAGTCGGTCGCGCGGCATGCTCGTGTGCAGCATCTGCTCAGCGATCTCGAGGCCGAGGCGGTCCGGCGGCGCGTGATACGTCTGGCCGCGCGGGAAGATGAACAGGCGCATGAACGCCGCGAGGAAGCGGCTCGGGAAATTGCGCAGGAAGCTGTGCAGTTGTTCCTGTGCCTTGTAGAGCAGCGTGCGACATGCCCACTCGACCAGCGGCAGGTCTTCCTCCGGCCGGCCCTGGTTCTCATAGTGCTTGAGCACCATCGACGCGAGATACATGCACGACAACACGTCGCCGAGGCGCGCCGACAGGCTCTCCTTCTTCTTCAGATAGCCGCCGAGCGTGAGCATCGCGACGTCGGTGGCGAAGGCGAACGACGCGCTGAAGCGATTGATGTGCTGATAGAAGCGCTCGGTCGAGCCGGTCGCGGGGACGTGCGAGAACCGCGCGAGCGTCAGCGCCATCACCAGCGAGCGAACCGCATTGCTGATCGTGAAGCCGATGTGACCGAACAGCGCAGTATCGAAATCGCGCAGCGCTTTGCGCTTGTCCTTCTCGCGCGCCGCATTCATCTCGCGCAGGACGAACGGATGGCAGCGAATCGCACCCTGACCGAATATGATCAGGCTGCGCGTCAGCATGTTCGCGCCTTCGACAGTGATCGCGACGGGCACGAGGTCGTAGCCGCGCGCCAGGTAATTGCGGGGGCCGAGCATGATGCCCTTGCCGCCGTGGATATCCATCGCGTCGTTGGCGACGACGCGACCGTACTCGGTGAGGTGATACTTCAGCATGGCGGACGGCACGGAAGGCTTCTCGCCGCCATCGATCGCACCGGCGGTGACCGAGCGCGCCGCATCCATGATGTAAGTAGTGCCGGTCATGCGCGCGATCGCTTCCGCGACGCCTTCGAACTGACCGACCGGAACATTGAACTGACGCCGGATGCGTGCGTACGCGCCAGTCGCGAACACGGCTGCCTTCGACGCGCCTGTCGCACTCGACGGCAGCGAGATGCAACGGCCCACCGACAGCTGCTCGACGAGCATGCGCCAGCCCTGGCCGGCCATCTTGATGCCGCCGATCAGGAAGTCGAGCGGCACGAACACGTCTTTGCCCTGGATCGGACCGTTCTGGAATGGCGCGTTCAGCGGGAAGTGGCGGCGACCGATCGTGATGCCCGGCGTGTGACGCGGAATCAGCGCGCAGGTAATTCCGTAGTCGGTGCGCTCGTCGCCGAGCAGCCGCTCGGGATCGAACAACTTGAAGGCCAGGCCGATCACGGTCGCGACTGGCGCGAGCGTGATGTAGCGCTTCGAGAAGTTCAGCCGCACGCCGAGGACTTCGCGACCATCGTGCGTGCCCTTGCAGACGATGCCGGTGTCGGGAATCGACGCTGCATCGGAACCGGCGCGCGGCCCGGTGAGACCGAAGCATGGAATCTCTTCGCCGCGCGCGAGCCGCGGCAGATAGTAATTGCGCTGCTCTTCGGTGCCGTAGTGAAGCAGCAGCTCGCCGGGGCCGAGCGAATTCGGCACCGCGACGGTTGATGCGACTACACCGGAACGGCTGGAGAGTTTGACCAGTACGCACGAGTGCGCGTACGCGGAGAATTCGAGACCGCCGTACTTCTTCGGGATGATCATCGCGAAGAAGCCCTTGCTCTTGATGTAGTCCCACAGATGCGGCGGCAGATCGGCGCGGCGGTGCGTGATGTCCCAATCGTCGATCATCCGGCACAGCTCTTCGCACGGACCGTCGATGAACGCCTGCTCTTCGGCGGTCAGGCGCGGCGGCGTTGCCGAGAGCAGCTTGTCCCAATCAGGTCCGCCGGTGAACAGCTCGCCGTCCCACCACACCGTGCCGGCTTCGAGCGCGTCTTTCTCCGTCTGCGACATCGACGGCAGCATGCGTCGGTACGTGCGCAGGAACGGACGCGAGATGAAGCGGATGCGGAACGCGTCGATGTTGAGCAGCACCAGCCCGGCGAGCACGACCCACAAGACGATCATCGTCACGAGGTTCGCGCCGGTGAACGCGTACAGCAGTAGCGCTCCGCCGTATGCGAGCGTTGCAGTGAGCAGGCTGACGCGCTGGTAAGCGAGTACCAGCGCGCCGATCAGGAAGACGAGAAACCAGATGATGCCGGTCATGAGCTGACACTAGCTCGCGTCCGTGACCGCAGCAAGCGTAGCAGCCGCGCAGATTGTCGGACAATCCGGCCGATCGAGTCCTTTAGATCAGCTCTTTCACTCCGTCGCGCTCTTCCAGCAATTCCTTGTGCGTGGCGTCCATGCGCTGCCGGCTGAAGTCGTTGATCGCGAGTCCCTGCACGATCTGGTAATCGCCGTTACGGCACGTCACGGGGTAGCCGTAAATCACGCCGGCCGGGATTCCGTAGCTGCCGTCGGACGGCACGCCCATGCTGACCCAGTCGCCGTCCGCCGTGCCCTTCACCCAATCGCGCACGTGATCGATTGCCGCCGACGCCGCGGAGGCGGCGGACGACTGACCGCGTGCCTTGATGATGGCCGCGCCGCGCTGTTGCACGGTCGGAATATATGTTTCCGCATACCACTTCTGATCGATCAGCGACATCGCCGCCTTGCCGTCGACCAGCGCGTGATGCAGGTCGGGATACTGAGTCGCGGAGTGATTGCCCCAGATGATCGGCTTGCGGATGCGCGTGATGTGCGTGCCGGTCTTCTCAGCGAGCTGCGCCAGCGCGCGGTTGTGATCGAGGCGCACCATCGCCGTGAAATTGCGCTGGTTCAGCCCGGGCGCGTTGCGCTGAGCGATCAGTGCATTGGTGTTCGCGGGATTGCCGACGACCAGCACGCGCACGTCCCGCTTCGCGACGGCATCGAGCGCCTTGCCCTGCGCCGAGAAGATCTGCGCGTTCGCGAGCAACAGATCCTTGCGCTCCATGCCAGGGCCGCGCGGCCGCGCGCCGACGAGCAGCGCGACGTCGCAATCCTTGAATGCGATTTTGGGATCGTCGCTCGCGACGATCTTGTTGAGCGTCGGGAATGCGCAGTCGTTGAGCTCCATCACCACGCCCTGCAGCGCCGGCAACGCCGGCGTGATCTCGAGCAGATGGAGATTGATCGGCTGATCGGCGCCGAGCATCTGACCGGAAGCGACACGGAAGGCGAGGGCATAACCGATCTGACCGGCGGCGCCGGTGATCGCGACGTTGACGGGACTCTTCATGGAGCGCGCTCTGCTTGGAAGGCGAAAGGGGCGCGAATTCTAACAAGGCGGCCGCCTGCCTCGGCTCGCGCCGGCGCGATAGCTCTATCTCCCATTCTTTTTTCGAAACCCTCTTGCAATCGATCTAGTGTTGTAGTTAACTACAACACCATAGAGCTACACCACTTCAGACAGCAGCACAGAGTCGAGTCGATCAGAGGAGTTAAAGCCATGAATACGCGAGCAAAATTGACGGTTGTTGCACTGTTTTCCGTGTTTGCGCTGGCTTCTAACCCGGCCCGCGCGGACGTATTGGGCTTCTCGGTGGCGCTTCCGGACGTGAGCGCGGTGACGGCTGAGGTCGGCAAGATGGTTGCCGCCGACATGACCGCTTACCTGCGTAACGCGCTGCTCGCGCCGCGCGTGACCCGCAAGCACCAGTCCCCGACGGTGACGATCGCAGCGATCGACCCGGCCACGATCGAGACGGTGACGGTTGTCGCCTCCCGGCTGGACCCGACGATCGAGACGGTCACTGTAGTCGCGAGCCGGCTGCCGCCCCAGGCGACCGAAGCGCTCGCGCAGGCCAGCACGCCGACGCGGCTGTGAGCTCACACCATGTCAGGCGGCGATGAGGAGGGGGTTGAGGGGTGGTCTGGTACAGTAAACCAGAGTCACACCTCTCAACCTTCCGAGTACGAAAGAGGCTTCTTGGACTCCAGCAACATGGATCGCGACTTCAACGACAGTCAGCCGATTTACCGGCAGCTGCGCGATCGCGTAGTCGCCATGATCCTCGACGGTGTGCTCAACGAAGGCGATCCGCTGCCCTCGGTGCGCAACGTCGCCGCGGAGTATCGGGTCAATCCGTTGACCGTGCTCAAGGGTTATCAGCAACTCGTCGACGAGCAGCTCGTCGAGAAGAAACGGGGTCGGGGCATGTTCATCAACAGCGGTGCGCGCAACTTGCTGCTCCAGGGCGAGCGGCAGAAATTTCTCGCGGAAGAATGGCCGAAGATTCGCGCCACGATCCAGCGCCTGGGTCTCGAGCCCACGGAGCTGTTGAGCGCCGAGTCGAGCAAGCGGGAGGACCGCTGATCATGTCCGCGAACACTTCAACAGATTTGGCCTACGCAATCGAAGCGCGCGGCGTCCGCAAGGCGTTCGGCAAGAACGTCGCGCTCGACAATCTCGAGATGCGCGTCGCCGAAGGCCGCATCGTCGGCCTGATCGGTCCGAACGGCGCCGGCAAGACCACCGCGCTCAAAGCCTTCCTCGGCCTCACTCCTTATGAAGGCGAGCTGCGCGTGCTCGGCCGCAATCCTTACCTCGAGCGCAACGCGGTGATGCAGGAAGTCTGCTTCATCGCCGATGTCGCCGTGCTGCCGCCGTGGCTGAAGGTGTCGCAGGCACTGGACTTCGTCGGCGGCGTGCATCCGCGCTTCGACCGCGCGAAGGCCGAAGCCTTCCTCGCGAAGACCAACATTCCGCGCGATAGCCGTGTGCATAAACTTTCGAAGGGCATGATCACGCAGCTGCACCTCGCGCTGGTGATGGCGATCGACGCGCGGCTGCTCGTGCTCGACGAGCCGACGCTCGGCCTGGACATCCTGTATCGCAAGGCGTTCTACGACACGCTGCTCAACGATTACTTCGACCACAACCGCACGATCCTCGTGACGACGCATCAGGTCGAAGAGATCCAGCACGTGCTCACCGACGTCATGTTCATCAACAAGGGCCGTCTGGTGCTCGATTGCAGCATGGAGGATTTCGAGAACCGCTACGTCGAAGTGATGGTGCGGCCGGAGCAGACCTCCGCCGCCCGCGCGCTGAAGCCGCTGCATGAGCGGCAGGTGTTCGGCCGCAGCGTCTTCCTCTTCGACAACCCCGACCGCACGCAGATCTCTGTGCTCGGCGAGGCGCGCACCCCCAGCATTGCAGATCTGTTCGTCGCGATGATCGGCGGACAGCAAGGAGCCGCGGCATGAACGCAGCAACCGAAACCTCCGAGAGCTTCGCGGCGCCAACCACTGCGCCCCGTCCGGTCCGGCCCTTCTACTGGACGGTGCGGCGCGAGCTGTGGGAGAACCGTTCGCTCTGGATCGCGCCGGTGGTTGCCGCCGGTGTGCTGCTGCTCGCGCTGGTGATCTCGCTGATCGCCAACGCCTCGCATCTGCCCGAGGGGATGCAGGCTCTGGCGGCGCTCCCGCCCGAGAAACAGCAGATGGTGGTGAACGGCTCCTTCTTCGGCATCGGCATCGTCCTCACGATGGTCATGAACGTTGCCGTGTTCTTCTATCTGCTCGACGCGTTGCAGGGCGAACGCAAGGACCGCAGCGTCCTGTTCTGGAAGTCCATGCCGGTCTCCGACACGACCACCGTGCTCGGCAAGATATTCACGGCGGCCGTCGTCTCGCCGGCCGTCGTCCTGGTGACCGTGCTCGCGACTGTGATCGTGATGCTCGTGCTCGCGACCGTCGTCCTGCTGATCGGCGGCGTGAATCCGTTCGGCATCTGGGCCAATCCGCAGCTGTTCCAGATGGTCATCGCGTCTGTCTACACGCTGCTGGCGATCGAGCTGTGGTATGCGCCGGTCACCGCCTGGTTGCTGTTCGTGTCTTCCTGGGCGAAGCGCGCAACGTTCCTGTGGGCCGTGTTGCCGCCTGTCGCAGTGATACTGTTCGAGCGCGTCGCCTTCAGCACGCAGTACGTGCAGCACTTGCTCGGCTATCGGCTGGTCGGCGGCCTGAAGACAGCGTTCGTTGCTCAGTCGCAAGCTCCCGAGTTCGTCCGGGGTGCGACGGTCCAGATGCCGCATCGTGTGCTGGAGGCGCTCAACCCGGTCGGCTTCGTGACCAACCCGTGGCTGTGGGTCGGGCTCGTCGTTGCCGCCGGCTTCGTCGCGGCGACGATCTGGATGCGCCGCTACCGCGAGCCGCTGTGACACGCTCACCTACGGAACAAACGTTACCGTGTAAGGGTTACTCCCAACGGCATGATGCCCTTGCCGTTGTGGGGGACCCGCAGGATGAGCCGACTGGTCTGCGTCTCGAACCGGATTTCGCTGCCGCGTAAATCAGCGGCGCCGGGCGGGCTCGCGATCGGCATCCTGAGCGCGCTCAAGCGCACCGGCGGTTTGTGGTTCGGCTGGGGCGGCGAGACCGTCGAACACGAGCCGGGCGAGCCGGACATCCACATCCGCGACGGCGTCACCTACGCGACGATCGATCTCAAGAAGGACGAGTTCGAGCTCTACTACAACGGCTACGCCAACGAAGTGCTGTGGCCGCTGTTCCACTACTTCCAGCGCAGCGTGCGCTACGCCTCCGAGCAGCGTGAGGCGTACGAGAACGTCAACCGCACGTTCGCGCAGAAGCTCGCACCGCTCCTCAAGCCGGACGACGTGATCTGGGTGCACGACTATCACCTGATCCCGCTCGGCCGCCGCCTGCGCGAGCTCGGCGTGCGTCAGCCGCTCGGCTTCTTCCTGCACATCCCGTTTCCGAATATCGAGATGCTGCGCGTGTTGCCCGCGTACGCGGAGCTGCTGCGCGATCTGACGAGCTACGACGTCGTGGGCGTGCAGACGCAGAACGATCTGCGCTCGTTGCATTCGGGCATCGAGCACCTGTGCGGCCCGGAAGCGCTGCGCGGCGACGGGCACATCCGGGTCGGCGACCGCACGATGCGCGCCGACGTTTTCCCGATCGGCATCGATGTCGCTTCGGTCGTGAGCGAAGCAGTGGAGGCCTCGCAAGCCGAAGTCGTGAAGCGCATGACCGACAGCCTGATGGGCCGGTCGCTGATGATCGGCGTCGACCGTCTCGACTACAGCAAGGGGCTGGTCGAGCGCTT
This sequence comes from Steroidobacteraceae bacterium, assembly GCA_035493235.1. Taxonomy (GTDB): domain Bacteria; phylum Pseudomonadota; class Gammaproteobacteria; order Steroidobacterales; family Steroidobacteraceae; genus Steroidobacter. The sequence continues at coordinate 44,038 of DATJIP010000052.1, read as the reverse complement.
CCAGTCGTATCAGCACTTCCTCGAAACGTTTCCCGACAACCTCGGGCGCATCACGTACATGCAGATCGCGCCGCTGTCGCGCACCGATGTGCGTGCGTACTCGGAAATCCGCCAGGCGCTGGAGCAGGCGGCAGGTCGCACCAACGGGCGCTTCGCCGATACCGATTGGACGCCGATCCGTTATCTCAACCGCAACTTCCCGCACGCCACGCTGATGGGATTGCTGCGTGCCGCGAACGTCGGTCTCGTCACGCCGCTGCGCGACGGCATGAACCTGGTGGCGAAGGAATACGTCGCCGCGCAGAACCCGGAAGATCCGGGCGTGTTGATTCTCTCGAATCTGGCGGGTGCGGCGCGCGAGCTGTCGGCGGCGCTGCAGGTGAATCCATACGACACGCGCGCTGTAAGTCACGCCATCCAGGCAGCACTGTCGATGTCATTGCACGAGCGGCGCGAGCGTCACGCCGCGATGCTGCAGATTCTCAAGCGCAACGATATCGCCGCGTGGACGCGTCGCTTCGTCGAAGCTCTCGAACAGTCGCAGCCGCCCGAGAACGCGCGCGTGCGCGTCGTCAATCGCTGACCAGAAGATCAGATCTGCTTGTTGGCGACGTTCGAGTTGCTGCTTTCCGCGCCCTGGCTGTTCACCGCCGTGACCGCGAAGTACCAGGTCGCCGGCGAAAGATTCTCCACGACGTAGGTCGTCACGCTCGCGTTGTCGATAACGATGGTCTGCGTCAGCGCCGAAGCGCTGGTGCCATAGCGAATGCGATAACCCGAGAGATTCGACAGCGTGCTGCCGTCGGTGTTTTGGGTCGGCGCCGTCCACGATAGCGTGGCGCGGCCGTTCGCGACCGTCGTCACCGCGATCGCGAACGCGGTCAGTGCGGTGCTCGTCTTGCCGTCGCTCACTGCGATCGAGATGTTCGAATACGTGCCGACGTCAGCGGCAGCGGGCGTGCCCGAGAGTCGGCCGTTCGTCGTGTTGAATGCGGCCCACGCCGGCTTGTTCTGAATGGTGAACGCGAGCGTGTCGCCGTCGGCGTCGGCCGCGCTGGGCGTGAACGTGTACGGGGCCGATGCGTTAACGGACGCCGTCGGAGAGCCGGAGATTGTCGGCGCGTGATTGGTCGAGCCGGTCGGCGGAGGAGCGGGCGGCTGTGCTGTTCCGGTCTCGGGCGTCGAGCCTTCGTCGCCGCCACCGCAGCCGCTGAGCGCAGCTGCGCACAATGCAATCAACATCAACCCAGGAACGAGCCTGCGCATGACGATAACTCCCGTCGGAGGCAACCCCGCTATCCTGGAATTCGAGTTCCGTGGGACCGGAGGCTTTGCGTCCCCGCCTGACGACGGGTTTGCCGTTGAATGAGATTTTCAGTGCGCGCTAGTGTCGGCCCCGGAGTACGCTTTACATAGCGGGCGAAAACCCAACGGCAAGACGGGAACCCGGCAAGCGCGGTTGAGGCGAACCCTCATTTTTCGTGGGGTGTGGTGGGGAGGCTGGACAGATGGTCATCAATGGCGCATGCCACTGCGGCAACGTTTCCTTCACGCTCGACTGGCTGCCCGCTCCCAACGAAATTCCCGCGCGCGCCTGCGGCTGCTCGTTCTGCACGAAGCACGGCGGCGTCTGGACCTCCACGCCGAACGCAGCGCTCAAGATCGCAGTGAAGGAGCAAGCGTCGGTGTCGCGCTATGCATTCGGCACGCGCACCGCCGAGTTTCACGTGTGCTCCCGCTGCGGCGTCGTGCCCGTCGTCACGAGCGAGATCGAAGGACGGCTCTACGCAGTCGTCAACGTGAATACTTTCGAAGGAGTGGATGCGTCACTGCTGCGTCGTTCGTCCGCGAACTTCGATGGCGAAGGGACGGACTCGCGGCTCGAGCGCCGCGCGCGTAACTGGATTGGACGCGTGCAGTTCGTCACTGCGCAAGGTGCTCGACCAGAAACTCGTTGATCAGCCGGTAGTAATCGGCATGCATCTCGATATCGTTGTGACCGGTCTGCGCGAGCACGTGAATCTGTTTCGGTCCTGCCCAGACCTCGAATAACTTCTGCGCGTGTATCGCTGGAACGACGTCGTCGTGCTCGGCGGCGAGCAACAATGCGGGTGCACGCGTGCGCTTGGCCCAATCGCTTGACGGGAAGGGATGACGCAGCAGCAGCCGCACCGGCAGAAACGGATAGTGCCCGGCCGCGACCGCACTGAGGCTGTCGTACGGCGTGATCAAAACCGCCGCGCCCACAGATCGCGCGCCTGCGAGCATCGACGCAACGCCCGAGCCGAGACTTCTTCCCATCACGACGACGTGCTCAGCCGACACGCCGCGCTTGATTGCGTAGTCATAGACGGCAAGGCCGCTCTCGTATAGCGCCTTCTGCCCGGGCTTCCCCGTGCTACCACCATAGCCAGGATAGTTGAGGACCATCACCGCGCGCGCATCGATACTCGCGGCCTCGCTCGCAGTGTAGAGCACGTCCTCGGCGTTGCCGCCGAAGTAGAGAACGACGGCCGGCGTCGTGGCTGCGGCGTTTTCGAGCCACCACCCTTCGAGCGTCGCATCAGTCGTCTTGATCTCGACGCGCTCGGACGCGTAGCGCTCACGCAGCTGCGAATCGTTCGGCCGCGGGAAGAATATCGAGCGCTCCTGCCCGAAGTAGAGCAGCGCGCAGATCAGCACGAAGCCGCCGCCGGCGACGACCAGGAGAGTGAGGAGAGTGGTCAGCACGATCCGCATTGTGGAGTCATATTGTCAGATGGGGCCGTCTCGAAAGTGCTGAAGCACACCGGACTTGACCAAACCCGCGGCCGGGCGCATCAATGGCCGCAAAACGACCCGTTCATCACAGGGAATCGACGTGCGTACGCAAGCCCGCCTGGCCTGGCTACCGATCCTCGTTCTCTTCGCTGTCGCCGCTCGCGCCGAGACGCAGGCCGCCGCGGCCGCGCCGGCGAACAAAATCACCGTCGGTTCGCTCACGCTGAAGTTTTGTAATTCCGACTACACCGGCTATTGCGGCAAGCTCAAGCGGCCGCTCGATCCGACCGGCGGGATCAAGGGCACGATCACGATCGGCTTCGAGTATTACCCGCGCTTCGACCAGAGCACGCCGGCGCGCGGCACGCTGATGCCGCAGGAAGGCGGACCGGGTTACTCCAGCACCGGCACGCGCGACGCGTATCTCAACATCTTCGGCTCGCTGCGCGAGCATCGCGATGTGCTCATCATCGACAAGCGCGGCACGGGCACGTCCGGCGCGATCGACTGTCCTGAGATTCAGACGGGCGACCCGAGCGATCCGGATTCGCTCAAGGCGTGTGCCGATCAGCTCGGTGCCAAGGCATATCTATACGGCACGCATCTCGCCGTCGACGACATCGCTGCGGTGCTGGATGCGTTGCAGATCGACGAGGTCGACTTCTACGGCGACAGCTACGGCACGTTCGTCGGACAAACGTTCGCGGCCTGGCATCCGGAGCGGCTGCGTAGCTTGATTCTCGACAGCGCGTATCCGGTGCGTCCGCCGGATGTCTGGTTCCCGACCGACTGGTCGACCGGGCGCGACGGACTCGATCTCGTCTGCGAACGCTCGCCCTCATGTCGTGCGCTCGGCGGTGAGGCGACTGCACGCATCGAACGCCTGCTCCGCGAGCTGCGACGTGCGCCGATCAGCGGCACTGCGCCGGACGCGGACGGCATCCCGTTGGATGTCACCGTCGACGTTTCGATGCTGTTCCTGCTGATGACGAACCTCGGCAACTCGCCAATCACCTATCGCGATCTCGATGCGGCGGCCCGCGCGTGGTTCGACAATCACGACAAGCAGCCGCTGCTGCGGCTCGCCGCGGAATACAACACGCCGTTCGTCAGCGATGCGGTCGATTTCAGCTACGGTCAGTACCAGGCGGTGATCTGCCAGGAATATCCGCTGCACTACGACCTCGACGACTCGCCCGCGAAGCGTCGCAAGGAATACGCGGGCGGCATCGAAGATGCGCGGCAGAACCGTCCCGACCTGTTCGCGCCGTTCACGATCGACGAGGCGCTGGAGTCGCAAGCCAATTTCACGCCGCTCGCGACGTGTCTCGACTGGCCGAAGCCGCTGCCCGCTTACCCGCAAGGCGATCCGCTGCCGGCGAAGCCGAAGTTCCCGAACGTGCCGACGCTCGTGCTGTCGGGCGACCTGGACTCCGTGACTTCGCCGCAGGATGCGACGCAGGCGGCCGCGCAATTCCCGAACGTCACGCACCTGCTCATCCCGAATCTCACGCACGTCACTTCCTATTTCTATAGCGACGTTGGCTACCTGCCGGACGGCGGCGACACGACTCACTGCGTGCAGCGGATCGTGCGTCGCTTCATCGCGCAGTTGTCGCCCGGCGACACGAGCTGCATTCCGAACGTTCGTCCGATCCGCACGGTGCCGAAGTTCGCGTCGGCAGTGGAGCAGGTCGCGCCCGCGCAAGCGACGAGCGGCAACGAAGTCAGCCCGCGCGATTTGAAACTCGCCGCCGCAGCGCTCGAAACGGTCGGCGACGTGTTCTCGCGTTTCCTCGTCACGTTCGGCATCGGCGGCGGCCTGCGCGGCGGCGAGTTCACGTACACGCTGCAGCCGTTCGGCTACGAGTTCGAGCTGAAGCGCGTGCAGTGGACCGACGATCTGCAAGTCAGCGGTGTGATGCGCTGGAACGTCAGCACGGGTGACGTGACCGCGGACGTGCGGCTGCGACGCGCCGGCGCACAGGCTGGCACGCTCGCGATCAAATGGAACGACATCCAGTCGAATGCCGTTGCGACGCTGACCGGCACGATCGGCAACAAGACCGTCAAGGCGAAGCGCATCGCGCCCTGAACTATCGTCGATGCTGCGAAAGTCGCTGAGAGTAATCGGCTGGATCGCCGCGGGACTCGTCACGCTCTGCGTGGTCGCGTACCTCGCCGCGCTCGCCATCAACTGGCACGATCAGCCGCCGAACGCCACGGCTATTCGCCTCGCGCAGATGTTCCGTGATCGTCCCGCTATTGCGGATGAAGACAACGCGTACGCCTATCTGCGCCAGCACAAGTTCGATCGCGACCGCAGGAAGCTCTCTCCACGTCTTCAGAAATTCCTGGAGGCGTGCGCTCCGGAGGAGCCAACCTGTGCGAGCGCTTTTGACGCGGCTGATGGACTTCTCGAGGAATGGCAAGCTGCCGAGAGCTCGCTGCTCGACTACTACCTCGCATTCACAGCGCACGCGGGCTGGTTCGAGACTGAGTCGTCCAACATCCTGGACTCGATTCCGAGTTTTGCCGGCGTCGGCGATGGCCAGAAACTGCTGCTACTGCGCGCTCGACAGTTGGCGATCCAGGGCGATGCGCAAGCAGTTCGTTCAGTGCTGGAGCGCGATCTGCAGTTCTGGCGCAGGGTCCAGCAATCGTCCGACATTCTCGTCAGCAAGATGATTGCGACGGCTGCGCTCAACCGCCATTTCGAATGGGGCTATCGCGTTCTGCGCAAGCTTCCTGCCGAGAAGATCGGTGGGGCCATCCCTGACGGATGGCGCAGCGGAGTTTCGGATGCGGAACGCTCGATGGTCCGCTGCATCGTGGGTGAGTGGATGTTCGTATCCGAACTGCTGGAGGACATGGCCTCGAACTACCGGGCGGGCGAGGATGCGACCACGTTCGACCGGGTTCTCGGCAGGCTCTCGCGGCCCCTGATGCAACTGCAGGATTCGAAAAATCGCACGGCCGATCATTACTGGGCAGTTGCGCGGACGCTCGAGGCACCGTTCACTCACTATGAGGCGGCGCTGCGTCGTGCCGATGAGCTGAACGAGCGAACCACGGACGAAGCGGCGACTTTCCGAATTTATAACCGGGTCGGAGTTGCCGGCCTGGCGAACCTGAGCAGCTTCTCGACTTACGCAGCACGCGTCAGCGACATCGAGGGAACGCGCCGTGCCGTGCTCCTCGCCGCGACACTGCGCGCGTCGGGCACTGCGGCGGAGCATCTCCCGACAACTGTCGCCAGCGCCGAACTGCGCAATCCCTACACCGACCGTCCGTTCGATTGGGACGAGGCACGTGGCGCAATCGTCTTTCGCGGCCTCGAAACCGGCGAGCGCGGCGAGCACGTCATCTACTACTGACGCGCGCTCACTTCAGATTCTTGAACACCGCCTTGAACCGCGGGTGCTCGCGCACGCAGTCGTAGTCAGGATCGTGCTCGACCCAGTCGCGTTTGCCCCAGCCGCGGCCGAACACGCGTTCGATCATGTCCAGCGCGTCTTCATGCCGACCGCTGCGCAGGTTCAAACACGCGTTGTTGAGCAGCGCGCTCAAGTCTTCCGGATACAGGTCGACGGCGCGGCGCGACCATTCGAATGCGCGCTCGACGTGACCTTCTTCGAACAGCAGGAGTGCACCCATCGCCAGCGCACGGCCGTCCAGCGGATTGAGCGCCACGATGCGCTCCGCTCGCGCGAGCGCCTCGCGCGTAGCCGCGGCGGCCTCTTCGTTTCGGCCGAGCATGCGCAGTGACTGCGCTTGCAGCGTCGGTGCCTGAAAATCTTCCTGGCGAACTTCGGCGGCCTTGCTGAACAACTCCACAGAGCGCTCGACTTCGCCGCGCGCGAAGGCGGCGCGTGCGTAGTAGTAGTACGCGTCGAACAGATGAGGATTGATCCGGGCGGCGAGCTCGAAATGAATCTGCGCCTCGTCATAGCGACGATGCAGCGAGAGCGCGAACCCGCGTGCGACGTGCGCATCGGCGAGATCGGGCGCCAGCTCCAGCGCAATCTGGCTCGCGCGGTCCGCGCGATGCAGATCCTCCTCCTTCGAGCCCCACCACTCGTACAACAACGCGTGCACGGTCGCGAGACCGGCCCACGCGGGCGCGTAGTCGGCATCGAGCTCGATCGCGCCTTCGAACATGCGACGGCTCTGCTCGAGATCGGGCTCGCGCATCCGATGCAGCGACTGGCGTCCGCGCAGGTAGTACTCGTACGGCTCCGCCGAAGTGTGCGGCCGGCGCAAGCCGAGTTGCTCGCGTTGTGAAAGCGCAGCGCCGCCGCGCAAAGTCATCGCGACGCTCGCAGCGATTTCGTCCTGGATGGCAAAGACGTCGCCGGCTGCGCGCTCGAAGCGCTGCGACCACTTGTGGTAACCGCTGGCCACATCGATGAGCTGCACCGTCACGCGCAGCTGATCGCCGGCGCGGCGCACGCTGCCTTCGACGATCGAGTCCACGCCGAGCACTCGTCCGACCTCACGCAGATCGATCCGATCCTCGCGGAACTGGAAGGACAAGCTGCGCGCGGCGACCCGCAACCCATCGACATGCGTGAGCGCACCGATCAACTCTTCCGCGAGGCCTTCGCAGAAGTAGTCCTGATCGCGCTCCGGGCTCATATCCATGAAGGGCAACACGGCGATCGCCGGCAGATTCTCCGCGGCTGCCACGGGCTCAGTCGCGGTTGCGGGTTCACTCCGCGTCAACTCCGCGACGAAGCAGTAGCCATAGCGATGCCTCGTCTCGATGTACCGCGGCTGCTTGGCGTCGTCGCCCAGCGCCTTGCGCAGCTCCTGAATGCAGGTGGTCAGAGCATCGTCGCTGACGACGGTGCCGCTCCAGACGGCGGCAAATAACTCCTGCTTGGTGACCGGCTGACCGGCGCGTTCCAGCAGCAGCCCGAGCACCCCGGCGGCTTTGCGCGTCAGCTTCAGCTCACGCCTGTCGCCCCACAACCGGCCGGTTGCGGGCTCAAAGCGGTAGCGATCGAAGCTGACGGACTGACTCATACCTGTTGGGCGCAACAATCCCGGAGAAATCCCGGCGTTCGCCCGGGACTCGCGGGGCGCGCCTTCATAACCTTTTGGCACATCGCCGGAGCGGTCACAAGTCGCGCTGGCTTTCATCACCGGGGAGGTTCTGCTCATGTTCAAGCGTCTATCCATCTTCGTCTACGGTGTGCTCAGTTACGCCGTGTTTTTCGCCACTTATCTCTACGCCATCGGCTTCGTCGGCAACCTCGGGGGACCAACATGGGTGCCGAAGTCGATGGATTCGCCCCGAGAAGTGCCGTTCACGACGGCCCTGCTCACGGACCTGGCACTGCTCGGACTGTTCGCCATCCAGCACAGCGTGATGGCCCGTCCCGGCTTCAAGCGCTGGTGGACGCGCATCGTCCCCGAGACGGCGGAGCGCAGCACTTATGTCCTGCTTTCCAGCCTCGCGCTGATCCTCATGTTCGCGTACTGGCAGCCCCTGGGCGGCGCGGTCTGGGCCGTCGCGTCGCCGCTCGGTCAGGCTGTCCTGTACGCGGCTTTCGCGTTCGGCTGGCTGCTGGTGCTGATCTCGACCTTCCTCATCAACCATTTCGACCTGTTCGGGCTGCGCCAGGTGTGGCTGCAGCTCCTCGGCAAGCCTTACACGCAGCTCAAGTTCGGCACGCCGCTGTTCTATCGCTACGTGCGTCATCCGCTGTACGTCGGCTGGTTCTTCGCCTTCTGGGCGACGCCGACCATGACGGTCACGCACCTGGTGTTCGCGATCGCCACGACCGCGTACATCCTGATCGCGATCCAGCTCGAAGAGCGCGATCTGGTCGAGGCGCACCCCGAGTACGAGAGCTACCGTCGCAGCGTGCCGATGCTGGTGCCGTTCACGAAGCGTCGGACGAGGACGACTCAAAGCACCGTTTCGGCCGTGCAGCCGCGCTGAGTCACGGGACGAACGCAGCATGCTCACCCAGCGCGTCGACCTGTTCGATAGCACTTACGGGCACTTCACCGAGGACGTGCTCGCGACGATTCGTCGCGAGACGTTCGGCCAGGACATCGGCCAGAACAGCTGGCTGACGGTCGAGGAGTACGACCGCTTCATGGCCTGGATGAAGCTGCGGCCCGAGCACCACGTGCTGGAAGTCGCCAGCGGCTCGGGCGGCCCGGCGCTGTACCTCGCCGACCGCGCCGGCTGTCACGTCACCGGTATAGATAGCAACGAAAACGGCGTCGCAGAGGCGACACGAGCGGTGTTCGATTCGCACCTGTCCCACCGGCTCGACTTCCGGGTCGCCGATGCCACGGCGCCGTTGCCGTTCGCGAACGACGCTTTCGATGCGCTTATCTGCATCGATTCAATGAACCATTTCCCCGATCGACTGCGTGTGTTCCAGGAATGGCAGCGCGTCTTGCGCCCCGGCAGCCGCGCTGTTTTCACCGACCCCGTGGTCATCACGAGGCCGGTGACCAACGACGACCTGGCGCTGCGCAGCTCGATCGGACTTTTCGTGTTCACGCCGCCGGGCGTGAACGAGCACTTCATCGACACGGCAGGCTTCAACCTGCTGCGGCAGCAGGACGTGTCGGTCAATGCGGCCGAAGTGGCCGGCCGCTGGCAACGGGCGCGTCATCGCCATCGCGACGCGCTGGTCAGAATCGAAGGTGAGGAGCGCTTCGAGGGTCTGCAGAAATTTTTCGCGGCGGTTCATCGGCTGACGTCGGAGCGGCGGCTGTCGCGAATCGCGTATCTGGTCGAGAAGCCGGCGGACTAGACGCGCGCGAGAATTCATCGAGTGTGACCTGCTTCTCGGTTGCAGGACGCTTTGCCGGCTACGGTGCGCGCCTTGGCAGATCACGGAGCGTTCACGCAGATGGAGCCCAGGTTGTCGCGCAAGCGGCGGTATCTCGCGCCGTTTCTCTTGCCACTCCTGCTGCAGCCGGTCGCTGCCGCGACTCTCGAAGAGCGCTGTGCCGGCGTACAGCCGATCGCCGATATCAAGTTCGATGGGCGAACTCTGCAGTCTACGCCGGACATCCAGGAGCCAGCGCTGCGTCGGGCCGACGCACTGCTGAGCGCGCGCTGCTACGACCTCTATCAGCAGGTCGTCGATGACTACGTAGCGCAGCACCCCGACGATGACCGCGTGTGGTTTCTGTACGCGCGCATGAGCTGGATCTTCGATCAGAAGTCGAAAGCCCAGGTGCTCATGACCCGCGCGCTGGCCAAGCGGCCCGACTTCACCTCGATCAAGGTCCTGCAGGCGTCGCTCGCGATCGACGAGAATCGTCTGCAAGACGCGCAGGCGCTGCTCGCGCAGATCGAGAAGGAGCAGCCGCAGGATCTGGGGTTGTTCATCGAACAGCTGCGCATCGATGCATTACTGCTGTCCGATGCCGCGACCACGCGAACGCTGCTCGCCGTGCTGGAGAGCCCGGCATTTCCAGGCTCGGCGCGCGAGAGGGCATTTGCTAGTCTGCGCCAGGTCCGGAATCAGTCGCTGGACGTCCTGGAACGCGCGTATCGAGCGCTGCTCACCTTTGAATCGGCCGTTTGCTACGAATGCAAGGCTCGAGAGCTTGCCTACTTCCTCATCAACACACGCGGCAAGCCGGAGCAAGCGCACGCGGTCTTGGATCCGCTGCTCGCCTCGGAGGACTACCAATACATGTGGGAGGGCCTGCGCAGGCTGAAAGTCGACGCATACCTGATGCAGGCTGCCCAACCGGAGCTCGACCAGGTGCAGCGCAAGGGTCTCGTCGAGCAAGCAGGCAGAGTCGTCGGCAATGACTGGGCGCAGGTCGAGGAGCGAGTGGCGCGGCGCCCCGAGATGCTGGGGATGCTGCAGGAGTACATACCACGCGGCTCGGTTGCGGAAACGGTGGATGAATACGGTCATACCGTGCTTTGCAATGCGGTCGTTGCCAGCGACGTCTATGCCGTCAGGGCCGCACTCCGTCGCGGCGCCAATCCGAACGGACAGTGCGAGAGCTGGACCCTCGTTCAATACATGTTCGTGGTCGGCTGGCGCGGCGTTGAGCACGAGGCCACCGCTCGGACGGACATCCTGCGTGCGCTGCTGACAGCGGGCGCCAAACCGCCGCAGCACCTCGGCGATTGCCGAGAGGAGTGCCAGAAATACCTCGTGCCCGTGCTGCGCGAGTTTCCGCAGGGCCCTCGCGCCTGAGGCAAGCAGAGCACGCAATAATCGTGCGTGCTCACAGACGAGATTGCCGCGAAACAGGCGGGGCGGATCTCCTAGCATCTGCCCATGAAACTCCTGTATCAGACTCACTCGCCGTATGCGCGCAAGGCGCTCGTGTTTGCGCACGAGGTCGGCCTCGCGCCGCAGATCGAAGTCGTGCATCACGAGACCAGCCCGACGCGGCGTAACGAGGACGTGTTCGCCGAGAACCCTCTCGGCAAAGTGCCGGTGCTGCTGCGGCGTGGCTTGCCGCCAATCTTCGACTCGGACGTGATCTGCGCTTATCTCGATACGCTGCATCCGGGTCGCAAGCTGATTCCGTCGGAGGGCGAAGCGCGCTGGCAGGCACTGCGCCTGCAGGCTGTTGCGCAAGGACTCGCTGACGCGGGGATCGCGGTTCGATGGGAGACCGTGCGCCGTCCGGAAGCGCTGCGGTATCCGCCGCTGAGAGACGGCTACGTTCAGAAGCTCACGACGAGCTACGACTGGTTGGAGCGCGAACTCGATGTCGACGCGCCGGTGCACGTCGGCCATGTGGCGCTCGCCACTTGCCTCGCGTGGCTCGAATTTCGGGAGCTGCCGGGATTTCGCGAGCGACGGCCGCGGCTGGTCGGGTGGTTCGATGAGTTCGCCCAGCGGCCGTCGATGCGCGCAACGCCGTTGTCCGGCGAAACGCAGGATTGACGATTACTTGTTGCCGACGAGCTGCGACTGCACGGCCTGCTGCTGTTCGAGATACAAGCGCTGCACCGGGTACGCAAACGAGATGCCCTGCTTCTCGAAAGCTTCGATGAGCTTCAGGTTGATCTCCTGCAGGATGTCCATGTGGCGTGCGTAGTCGGTCGTCTTGACGAAGTACACCGCCTCGAAGTCGAACGACGACGCCGAGATCTTCGAGAAATGCGAGCGGTCGAAGCGTACATCAGGATAGGCCTCGATCAGCGAGCGGATCAGGCCAGGAATCTTGCGCACTTCCGCCAGCGGCGTTTCCGGACCGACGCTGATTGTGAACACCACGCGCCTGTCAGTCGCCCGTGTGAGATTGCGGATGTTGCTCGCGAGCAGCTTGGAGTTCGGCATGATGATCTGCTCGCCGTCGGGGCTGCGCAGACGCGTGCTCTTGATGCCGATGTACTCCACCGTGCCGGAGAAATTGTCGACCTGCAGCGAGTCGCCGAGGACGAACGGCCGGTCGAGCGTGATCGACAGCGACGCGAACAGGTCGCCGAGAATGTTCTGCGCCGCCAGCGCGACCGCGATGCCGCCGATGCCGAGGCCGGTGAGTAGCGGCTTGATCTGGATGCCAAGGTTGTCGAGCGTCAGCAGCAGTACGAGCGACCAGATGACCAGGCGCGCCATGAAGCCGATGAGGGTGAGTGAGCCGGCGGCAGCGCGGTCCACTGCCAGCGTTTTGCGTTGCTTGCGCGCGAGTGCTTCGACCAGACCAGTCGTTGCCCACAGGCCGATCTGCCAGCAGCTCGCGATGGTGAAGATCGTGAGCATGACGCGCGCGAGCTTGGGCGGCAGGTCCAGCGTCAGCAGGCCGAGGAACAGCGACGCAATCGTCAGGAACGAGACCGTCGTGCGGCTCGCGACGTGCAGCGGCAATTCCAGGAATTCATCTGCCGGTGTAGCAGCGAACCGCTGGTACTGCTTGTATGCCATGCGGCGCAGGAGCAGCAGCACGAACAAAATCGCGATCGCAACGCCGCCAGCCTCCAGCCAGCGCCACGGCGGATTACCCAGGAAGTTATCGAACCACTGTTCCACCCGTCCTCCTGCTCAACCCATCAACAGGCGCGCTTCGCCGTGCTCCAGCGCTTCCGGCGTGCCGGCGAGGATCACTACGTCGCCTTCGCGCAGCACCGTTGCAGCCTCGGGCTGCTGACCCAGAATCCCATCGCGGCGAATCGCAGTGATCGTCACTTCGTCGCGAGCCAGTTCCAGGTCGGCGAGCGACTTGCCGACGCTGTAAGCGCCCGGCGGCAGCACGACTGTGTGCAGTTCCTCGTTCTCGGCGTTGCCGTCGCCGACCAGTCGCGAGTCGTCGCGACGGAACAGACGTCGCAGCATCGAGTAACGATTGTTGCGAATGTCACCGACGGTCTTCACGACCCGCGACACCGGCACGTCGAGCAGCAATAGTACGTGCGACACCAGCATCAGGCTCGCTTCGAGCGTCTCGGGCACGATCTCGGTGGCGCCGGCCTGCTGCAGCTCTTCCAGTTTCGAGTCGTCCTGCGTGCGCACCAGGATCGGCAGCTCCGGCCGCAGCTCGCGCACGGCCTTGACGATCTTCATCGAAGCATTCGTTTCCGCGAACGTCAGCACCAGTACGCGGCAGCGCTCCAGGCCGATTGCCTCCAACATTTCGGTTGCGGTGCCGTCGCCGTAGATAACGGCGTCGCCGGCGCGTCGCGCGAGTTCGACCGCGCGCGGATCCGAATCCAGCGCAACGTACGTGAAGCCCTGACGCTCCAGCACGCGCGCCAGATTCTGACCGACGCGGCCGAAGCCGCAGATGATCACGTGATCGCGCTGACCGCCCACGTCGTCCTGGTTGGGAATCGGCGCCAAGGTCTTGCGCGGGAAAATCAGCTCCGCCAGGCGGCCGTTGTGCCGGATCAGCAGCGGGCTCAGGACCATGCTGACGACCGTGGCGGCAAGCAAGGGTTGGATGACCGCGGAGTCCGCGAGCTTGTCGCCCAGCACCAGGGTGAGGAGCGCGAAGCCGAACTCGCCGCCCTGCGCCATGACGATGCCGGCCCGCAACGCTTTGCGCGAGCTGTCGGTTTCGAGCCGCGCGACGATCATCACGATGAGCATCTTGGCGAGCTGCATGCCGACCACGAGCAGCAGCACCAGCCACAATTGGCGGAACAGCAGTTGCAGATCGAGCAGCGTACCGATCGTGATGAAGAACAGGCCGATCAACACATCGCGGAACGGTCGGATGACCGTCTCCAGCTGATGCCGGTATTCCGTTTCGGCCAGCAGCATGCCGGCCAGAAATCCACCGAGAGCCAGCGACAAACCGACTGCGTGCGTTGCCCACGCCGCACCGACGGCGACCATCAGCGTCGCCAGCGTGAACAGCTCCGTGCTGCGCGCCCGGCCGATCTCGTGGAACAACGGACGCACGAGCCAGCGCAGGAACGTCAGCACCAGCGCGAGCGCTATGGCCGCCTGCAAAATCGACTCGACGACTTCCCACATGCCGCCCTCGGGAGTGCCGCCCGCGAGCGCGCTTTCGAGCGCGAGCAGCGGCACGAACGCCAGGTCCTGGAACAGCAGGATGCCGATCGCGATCCGGCTGTGGGTGCGATTGAGCTCGGCCTGTTCGCCGAGCTGGCGGATCACGATGGCGGTCGAGGACATCGCGAGCGCGCCGCCGATCATCACCGCGGTAAGCGACGGCACGTGCAGCGCCCAGAGGATCGTGGCGAACGCCGCCGTCGTCAGCACGACTTGCATGCCGCCGATCAGGAATGCCTCGCGACGCATGGCGATCATGCGCGGCAACGAGAATTCCAGCCCGAGCGTGAATACCAGGAACACGACGCCGAGGTCCGCGAGGATCGGCGCGTTGCGGCCCGAGGTGAAGTTGAGCGCGTAGGGACCGAGCAGCATGCCGACCGCCAGATAGCCGAGGATCGGCGGCAGTCGCAGGCGGCGGAACAGCAGCACGACCAGGACCGACGAAGCGAGCAGCATCAGCAGCTGCGGCAGGATGGAAAGATCCGGATGCTCGGTCATGGCGACAAAGTACGTGTGCCATGCGCCGCTGCGCAAGGCGGAATGCTAATCTCCGCGCGATGGCTCGCGAGCTGCTCGAACAGGCACGGACCGGGGACGCCCTGACGGTACGCCTCAACGGCGCGTGGCGCATCGAGAACATCGTCGCGATCGAGGCAGCGCTGGCTCAGGTATCGGCGGCAGGAGCGCGGCGGGTCGTCGTCGACGCTCGATCGCTGGAGGCGCTCGATCTCTCCGGTGCATGGCTCCTGCGCGAGCATCTGCAAACTCTGCAGGGCGCAGGCGGCCAGGTGGAGTTCGCGGGCGAGGCGCCCTCGCAGTTCGCGTTCCTCGAAGAGATCGCCTCGCAAAAGCTCGCCGAGACCGGGGCGCAGATCGAGCGGCGCTCCGGTTGGCGCAACCCGCTCGGCTGGCTTGGTCGCGTTTCGGTCCAGCAGTGGCACCAAGCCATCGACGCGGTCGGCTACCTGGGCCGCATCGCCATCACAGGTGTGCGCTCGCTGCGGCCGCGCCACCTGCGGCTCGCATCCATCACGCGCCATATATATGAAACGGGCATTCAGGCGATTCCGATCGTTTCGCTGATCGCGTTCCTGATCAGCGTCATCATCGCGTACCTCAGCGCCCAGCAGCTGCGCCAGTTCGGTGCAGACATTTTCACGGTCGATCTCATAGCCATCGCGGTGCTGCGTGAAATGGGCGTGCTGCTGACTGCGATCATCGTAGCCGGCCGCTCCGGCAGCGCGTTCGCCGCCGAGCTCGGCGTGATGCAGCTCAACGACGAGGTCGATGCGCTCAAGTCGATGGGCGTCGATCCGTGGGAAGTGCTGGTGCTGCCGCGGCTGATCGGTCTGCTGATTGCGCTGCCGCTGCTGACGATCGTTGCCGACGCGATGGGACTGGCGGGCGGCGCGCTGCTGTCCTCGCTTCTGCTCGACATCTCGCTGACGCAGTTCATTCCGCGACTGCAGGATGCGCTCGCGCCGACGACCTTCTGGGCGGGCCTCATCAAGGCGCCGGTCTTCGCGGCTCTGATCGCGCTGGTCGGCACGTATCGCGGCATGCAGGTGCGCGATTCCTCGCGCGAGCTCGGCCGGCTGACCACGGTTGCCGTGGTTGAATCGATCTTCCTGGTGATCTTCGCGGACGCGATCTTCGCGATCGTGTACGTCGAGCTGGATTTCTGATGAACCAGCCGGAGCCGATCATCTCAGTGCGCAACGTGGTGAACCGCTTCGGCGCGCAGACGGTGCACGACGGCGTCAGCCTCGACGTACGCACCGGCGAGGTGATCGGTATCGTCGGCGGCTCCGGCACCGGCAAGTCGGTGTTGCTGCGGACGATGCTCGGTCTGCACAAGCCGGCTTCCGGTCAGGTGCTGGTCGAAGGTCGGAACGTCTGCGGCGCCAGCGAAGAAGAGCTGCTCGAAGTCAAACGCCGCTACGGCGTCACGTTCCAGCACGGTGCGCTGTTCAGCTCGCTGACGGTCGCGCAGAACATCCAGTTGCCGATCCGGGAGTACTTCGACGCCTCACCGGCGACGCTCGCCGCGTTGACGGAGCTGCGCCTGCGCATGGTCGGTCTGTCGCCCGATGCCGCATCGAAGCTGCCCTCGCAGCTGTCGGGCGGCATGATCAAGCGCGCCGCTCTCGCGCGGGCACTCGCACTGGACCCGACGCTGCTGTTCCTCGACGAGCCGACGGCGGGGCTCGATCCGATCTCGGCCGCCAGCTTCGACGAGCTCGTGGCCTACCTGCACCGGGGCCTGAAGCTGACGATCGTGATGATCACGCACGATCTGGATACACTGCTCGCCACCTGCAACCGGGTGGCCGTGCTCATTGACAGGAAAATCGTGGTCGATACGCTCGACGGCATCATGAAGAATCCGCATCCATGGATTCAGGAGTACTTCCACGGCCCGCGCGCGCGGGCGGCCGTGGCGAGCGCGCGTCCACCCACACCATCGAGTGCGGGCAGGTAACGGCATGGAGCGCGAAGCCAACTACGTTGCCGTCGGCGCTTTCATCCTGCTGGTGTTGGCGATGGGCCTCGCCTTCGTGCTCTGGTACACGGACGCGAACGACCAGCGCGACTACGACCTGTACGAAATCTACTTCACCGGCAGCGTCAGCGGTCTGGATCGCGGCAGCCCGGTGCGCTATCTCGGTGTCGACGTCGGCCGGGTGCGGCGTCTGTCCATCGACAGGAAGGACGCCAGTCGCATCGTTGCCGTCGCGGAGATCGATCGCGAGGCGCCGATCAGCGCGGCCACTCGCGCCAGCCTCGGACTCCAGGGCGTCACGGGTCTGCTGTTCATCAACCTGAAAGAAGTACCGAACATCGACAAGAGAGTGCCGCTGGCCAAGGGCGAGCGCTATCCGGTCATCCCGTCGATCGCGTCGGACTTCGACGTGTTCCTGTCGAGCCTGCCGGAGCTGATGGGCCGCGCCAACGAGCTGCTCACGCGCGTCGGGCGCGTGTTTTCGGACGAGAACTTGAATGGCCTGGCCGAGACGGTGAAGAGCCTGCACGCCGCCACGCAAGGACTGCCGCAGACGTCGCAGAACATCACGAAGCTGGTCGACGAGTTGCGCGGGACGGTGAAGGAGATCGACGGCGCGGCACAGCAGCTGCGCGGTATCTCCGAGGATGCGCGTCCGGAAATCAAGACGGCGCTCGCGAAGCTGACCGAGACGGCGGAAAACCTGTCGCAGGCTTCGGCGCGCATGGACCGCTTCACGCAGAAGAGCGAAGCGCAGCTCGGCCATTTCAGCGAACAGGGCTTGTTCGAGCTGGAGCGTTTGGTGCGCGAGACGCGATCTGCAGCACGTGAGTTCCGCGATCTGTCGCGGAGCCTGCGCGAGAATCCGTCGCAGATTCTCTATGAGCCGCCCGAGAGCGGAGTGGAGATACCGAAATGAGAAGGGCAGTGCTGGTCGTTGCGATGCTCGCCTGCGGCGGTTGCGGATCGCTGTTGGACACCAAGCTGCCGGCGAGCACCAACTTCGTTCTCGCGTCGGCGCCAGCGGGCTCGGCCGGCGTGGCGCGGTCGGAAGCAGATTTGTCGATCGGCCGCCCTGACCTTGCTCCGGGTCTGGATACCGAGCGCATCGCGGTGCTGAAGGGTAGGGAGCTGGATTATTACCGCGGTGCCCAGTGGGGCGGACGCACGACCGAGGTCGTGCAGACGTTGATTGTGGAATCGTTCGAGGACCAGCAGCTGTTCCGCAGCGTCACTGCGGAGCAGTCGCGCGTGTCCAGCGACTATGTGCTCGACGTCAGTGTGCGCGATTTCCAAGCGGAGCACGCGAGCGACAGCGAAGCCCCGACAGCGCACGTGACGATCGTCGGTCGATTGATCCGAGTCAGCGATCGCCAGCTGGTGCAGACGTTTGCAGCGACGGCGCAGAGCAGGGCGTCGGATAACCGCATGAGTGCAGTCGCGGCGGCGTTCGAAACCTCCGCGCAGCAAGTGGTGCTCGAGCTAGCGCAGAAAACTGCCTCGGCGATCGCCAGCGACGCGAAGCCCAAACAAGAAGGCACGAATCTATAACTCTGGGCTGGCTGTAGACCTGTAGGTCGGGCCTTAGCCCGACAATCCGTGCGGAGTTCAGAGTCGGGCTAAAGCCCGACCTACAGGGCACCAACTCACCAGGTGCTCAATCCCGTCGCTTCCATCAGCCGATAGCGCCAGTACTTCCCGTTGTCCTCATCTCTATACGCCCCGAACACCGCGGTGTACTCGGTTCCGGGCGGACCGTCGTTGTTCCACATCCGATCGAAATAGCCCTGCATCTCGAGCGCCAGCGCCGAATCCTCCGCTGTCTCCAGCGCGACGTTTGCTTCCAGGTTGTAGTTGCCGACGTTCCGGCGCGTGAGGTTCGCCGAGCCGAGTGACGCGATGAAGCGGTGGTCATGCCGGATCAGCGCGAGCTTGGTGTGAAACTGCTCGCCGTGCGTTCGATACCAGCGCACCTGGATTCTCTCGCCACTCTGCGTGACCAGCTCGTTCGCCACCGGTCGATTCGGCACGCCGTCCTTCTGCCGACCGAACGCGTCGCGATTCGGATCGAGGATGAGTCGCACATTGACGTTGCGTTCTGCCGCGTCCAGCAGTGCGTCGAGCACTTTGCGGTCCGACAGATAAAAGGTAGCGATGCTGATGCTGTCGCCGTTCCGAGTGGCGTTCACGGCATTCAGCAGGTGGCGGCGGATCGCTTCTTCCGTGATGAACGACAGCGCGACGCCTTGCTGGTCGGTGCTCGGCTCCGCTTCAGCGCCGGCGACATAGATTTGCCCTCGCCACCCCGAGAAACGCGCGACTGCCATCTCGCTGCCAACGATGTCGCGGGCGAGGCCGCCGGTGAAGCGCAACGCGACGTTCGAATGCGCGCTGCTCGCGTCGTGTGGATTCGCCGACGTCACGAGTGCGGCGAGCGTTCCGTCCTCGCGATCCGCGGCAATCAGCTTGCGATGGTTCGCCTTGAAGTTCAGCAACGCCAGCCAGCTGCGCAGCGTGATCTTGGAGTCATCGTTCGCGAAGGGATTGCTCATGCTGCCGCCGGACGGCGCATTGCCCCACCATTGCAGCAGCGTGCGCCAGATCGACGAGTAGAGCGGATTCGAGTCGCGCAATGAATCGAGATCGGTCACGACGACGTCGATGCCCGCCTTGCGCAGCTCGGCCAATTCCGGCGAAGGCGCGCCGCCGTATACGTCGTTAATCGGATCGGTCAGCAGCAGCACCGACAGGCTCGGCATCGCCTGCTTGCGCGCGATGAGATGGTTCAGCAGCTCGCGGCTGAGCGGTCGATGCGCAGCGCCGGCCGCACCCATGTGCTCGTTGAGCAGAAAGAAGTCAGCGACGATGAACGACTGAGCCTCGTCGATGATGCGGAACACTTCGTCGAAGATCCGCTGCTCGTACAACAGCTCGCCCTGCGGCGGCGCGTGGGTCAGGTCGTAAAGGAACTGCACGTCGGCGGCGGGCACAACAGTGGGCGCCGTGCTGACATTGGTCCCGGCCGGCATGGGCTTCGTGGTATTCCACACGCCGACACCGGTCCACATCGCGAGCACTGCCCAGAGGATCCAGCGCTTGCGGAAGCGGCGGCGCGGCTCGGTTGGCTCGCTTGTTTCGCTGAGTTCGTTTTCCATGCGCTCCCGCCAGTCCGGTCAGTCCCGCCAGCGGCGCTGGCGTGCAACGGCTTCTTCGTCGGCATCGAGTGCCTCGCCCTGCATCCGTTCCGCGATGGCCTGAACGATGGGCGCCGGCAACTGTGTGCTCGCCATTCTATAGTCGCCGCCGGATTCCGCACGGGGCGCAGTTGCAAGCATGTCGATGCGCCACACCTCGGCGTCCCGGCACGCAAAACCGACGACAGGATTCGCGCCGCGCGCGCCGAAGGTCCGGCAGTACTCGCCGGATTTCGCATGGAAGCTCAGACCGATGTCGACGCCGCTGCCGTCCGCCGAGCTCAGCTGCTCGGAAAGCGCCTGCGCCAGTGCTCCGCCGGCGATGACGCGACCATCTACGCCCGCCACGATGAGGCCGCTGCCGCGATCCGGCTGATGCAACAGCGCGCGACCGCCGAGGACACCGAGCAGCAGACTGGCCGCGATCGATGTCCATTCGGGCCAAGACCATTGGCGTCGCGGTTGCTCGGCTTTCGCTGCGGTTTTCTTCGCCGCTCGCAGCAATCTGTCCGGCACCGGCTCATCGAGCACGCCGGCGAATGCACCGCCGACTTCGACGCGCATCGAGCGATGTCGCTCTACTTCCTTCGCGACCTGTGGATCGACCGCCATTTCCGCTTCGATCGCTCGCCGCGTTTCGGCATCCAGCTCGCCGTCGGCGTAGGCCATCAGGGTTTCCGGCGAGAACTTCATGATCGCTCTCCAGGACGATCGCTCAGCGTGGCTTGCAGCGCTTCACGGCCGCGCGCCAGGCGGCTCGTCAGCGTGCCGATCGGTACTTCCAGCACGTCTGCGGCTTCCTTGTAGGAAAGGCCTTCGACGAGCACGAGGGCGACCGCGAGGCGCTGTTCTTCGGGCAATTCGGCGACGGCGCGTTGCACGGCGAGCAGGCGCACCTGGCTCTCGCTGCTGTCGTGACCGACGGCCACGCCGGCTTCCTCGGGCGCGAAAATGCGCTCGCGCCGCGAGCGCGAGCGAACTTCGTCTATCCACGCGTTACGCATGATGCCGAACATCCAGCCTTCGAATTTCAGGTCCGGTTGCCACTGGTCGTACTTCAGCAGAGCGCGCTCGATTGCGAGCTGCACCAGGTCGTCGGCGTCGTGCACGTTGCGGGCGACGGTGCGCGCGAAGCGGCGCAGTCGCGGCAGCAGCTCGACGATCTGACGGCGCACCTGCTCCACTTGACTCATATATACGGTTGGTCCCGTCTTTTTCTTCCGGCTGGCGGGGAAGATTGCACCGGCGCGTATCGTATAGTCTACGGAGGATGAGTGGACCGGCCATGCAGCGTGCGCGACTCATATCAATCTGCCTGTTGCTCGGCGTCGCCGCGTCGGCCTTCGGCCAGATCCTGCCGCCGGTGCAGGTGCCGACCTTGCCAGGGCTGCCCACGGATCAGATCGACCGCACCGTCAACGACACCGTAAACGGCACGCTGCGCACGGCCGACCCGCAGCAGTTGCGCGAGGTGCGGCGCCTGCGAATTCGCGAGCTGTTGCGGACCAATCGCGCCGGGCTCGAAGCGGACCCGCGCGGTGCGCCGATGGTACGCAGCGAAGTCGTCGCTCTTTCGCCGTCGCCTGCGGCGCTCGAAAGTGCACGGGCTGAAGGATTCACAGTCGGGCGAACTCGCACGCTCGACGGGCTCGACGCTACGATCGTCGTTTTGCAGGCGCCCACAGGGATCTCGACTCGCCGCGCGCTGCAGCGACTGCGTCAGCTCGATCCCGGCGGGGTTTACGACTTCAATCACGTTTATCTGGACAGCGGAACGGTTGCCGACGGTGCGGCGGAAGCTCCCGCTTCCAGCGACGTCGCGACCAGTGCGCCCGTGCCAGGCGCGCGAGTGGGGCTGATCGATGGCGGCGTGCAGCGCAGCCATCCCGTGTTTCGCGACGTCAAGATTCACGAGCATGGATGTGCGGGCGCCAACGTGCCGAATGCACACGGCACGGCAGTCGCGTCGCTTCTGGTTGGACACGCTGAGCATTTCAGCGGCGTAGTGGCTGGCGCCGAGCTTTACTCAGCGGATGTGTACTGCGGATTGGGGACAGGCGGTGCCGTCGACGCAGTCGCTGACGCCTTCGCGTGGATGTCGCGTGAGCGTGTGCCGGTCATCAACATCAGCCTCGTCGGTCCGGCGAATGGCTTGCTGGAACAATTAGTGCGTCTGGTGACGACGCGGGGTCATATCGTCGTCGCGGCCGTCGGCAACGATGGTCCGGGTGCGCCGCCTCTGTATCCGGCTGCGTATCCTGCTGTCATCGCCGTCACCGCGGTCGACTCGCATCGACGCGTGCTGATCGAGGCGTGCCGCGGCAATCATGTCGACTTCGCCGCACCCGGCGCCGACATGGCTGCAGCGGGTCTCGATGCCGAATTCGCAGTGGTGCGCGGAACGTCGTTCGCTGCACCGATCGCGGCGGGCTTGCTCGCACGCCAATTGACGGAGATCGATCACGCACGCGCCGACGCTGTCGTGGCTGCGTTGATCTCTCAAGCGATCGATCTCGGCCCGAAGGGACCCGACAAGGTTTATGGCAACGGACTCATCGGCGACTCGCTGCGTCCTTCGCCGGATCTCGCGAAAATCAGCGCCCGCTGATTTAAGTCAAATCCGACAAATTCTTCCGTCGGGAAGAAATCGCGACCCCCGCTCGTATTCCTCTCAAAGACCGCAGATTGGCTGCGGTCATGACTGGAGGAATGACCATGAAGACGCGTAAGACTTTCATCGCAGCTGCGATCGTTGCTGTTCTGTCTTGCTCGGCCGCGCACGCTCAGGTGCTTGGTGGTTCAGTGGGTGGCGCGGCCAACGGCGCGCTCGGCGGCGGGATTGGCAACTCGAGCGTGTTCGGCGGCGGCAACGCGGCCGGTTCTTTCGGCGGCGAGCTCGACACGGGCTCGATGATTCACCGCACGCGCGGTGTCGCCGATCAGACCTCGCAGCGTGCGCGCAATGTCGGCACGAACGTGCGCAATCGCACTGAGTCCACGGTCGCGACTGCTCACGACAAGAGCGCCAGCGTCGCGACTTCAGCGGCCGCTGCCACGCAGGCCGCCAAGGATCAGCAGATGCGCAACACGACCAACGTCGCTGGCGCAACTGCTTCGCAGCTCGACGCGACGAGCTTCTCGACCGGGACCGAAGGCGCATCGAGCCACAGCTCTGTGATCGAGTCGCCGGTCGAACCGCAGCCGGCCCCAAAGGGTCTGGACGTGCCGAAGTTCGACAGCGTCTCGACGGAAGCGAATGGCTCTGCGTCGGGCAACGCGTCGGCCTCGCGCCGCAGTGTTGCCGCGGATGTTGCCGCTGATGGCAACGGGGCTGCGAGCTTCAATTCGAAGCAGGACGACACGCAGCAGTAGTAATGGAGCGAAAGTGGAGGGGGCAGGTTTGCCCCCTCTACTTCTTCTGCTGAGTTCCGAAAGTCTGTGCCCAGTAGATATCGCCCTTGTGGGCGAAGTCCGTGAAGTAGGCGAGGCCCATCTCCTGGAACTGCGCGCCCATGATGTTCGTGCAATGACCCGGACTGTCGAGCCAGCCGCGCATCACGACCTCCGCGTTGGCGGCACCCTCGGCGATGTTCTCGCCCACCGCCATCCAGTTGTACCCAGCGCGAGCCACACGGTCCTTGGGCATGCTGCCATCGGAGCCGCGATGCTCGAACAGCTTGTGGGCGCTCATGTCTTTCGCATGCTCGAGTGCGGCGCGCGACAGAAGCGGAGATAGCTTGAGCGGCGGGACTGGTGGAAACGCACGCGACCCGCACTTGCGCGGCTTGGCACGCGCCTCGTTCACGAGTTCGAGCACCCGCGCGGCGACTTGCGACATGTCGTCTGCCTTCGGCAAGGTCTGCGGTGTCGCCACCACGATCCAGGTGATGCTGCCGTGCTCGTACACGCCGATCTCCGTGAAGTCAGGATCCAGCACCGTCGCGCAGTAGTTGCTTTCGATGATCTGCAGGAGGGCGCGTTCATTCTTCGCTCCCTCGATCCGCATCGAGGACGAACTGGCGACGCGATAGTCGGTCTTCGCGATCGCGTCGTGCAGACGGCCGCCTTTCGACCATTGGCGGGCGACCTCGTCGAGGCCGCGCGACCGACGCAACGCCTCGCGCACGCCCGCCTGGTTTTCGCAGCCGCGCTGGCGGACCGCGTTCACTCCCTTGTCGACGTCGGCGACTGCGACGGACGACAGGGCACAACACACGAGCGCTATTGCTGTTGTTCGAAGGCGCATGGTTCTCGAAACGATCCGCTGAGCCGTGATCGTAGCGGACTTCGAACGTCGCGTTTGGTTTCAGTGAGTCCTACGGGCGGGCGTGGCTTTCCGCTGCACGCCGCGACCGCTTCGGCTGCGGACCGACGAGCTTGCGGATGGCGGGTTCCAGCGGCCGGACTGCTTCGCAGTAGTCCTCCCACGCTTTGCTCTTTGCGATCAGCGCCGGCGCCGTGCGAATCGTGTAGCGAGTCGGATCGAGTCCGGCCTTCACCTGGGGCCAGCGCAGCGGCATGGAGACCGGAGCACCTTCGCGAAGCCGCGGCGACAGCGGCGCGACCGCGGTCGACATCCGGTCGTTGCGCAGATAGTCGAGGAAGATTTTGCCGGTGCGCTGCTTCTTGGCCATGTTGAGCAAGTAGCGATCGGGGCTGTCTTCGACCATTTGCGCACAAACTGCCTGCGCGAACGCCTTGGCCTCGGGCCAGTGCAGCTTGCTGCGTTTCTCCGGCGCCAGCGGTGTGACGACGTGCAGGCCCTTGCCGCCGGTCGTCTTGCAGAACGTGATGAGGCCGAGTGCTTCGAGCCGGTCTTTGAGCTCGCGCGCGGTGGCGATCACGGCGTCGAACGAGACCTCCGGGCTGGGATCGAGATCGAACACCAGCCGCCCCGGCACTTCAGGCTCGTATGGCTCGCAGTTCCAGGGATGCAACTCCGCGGCGGCGCTCTGCGCCACAGCCGCCAGACCTTCGACGCGATCGATCTGCAGATAGGGTTCGTGGTCGCCGGCTACGCGCGTCAGCGTCAGCAGATTCGAAGTCCCCTTCATCGCGTGACGCTGGAAGAAGCGCTGCCCGCCGATGCCGTCAGGCGCGCGAATGATCGAGCACGGCCGTCCTTCGAGGTGTCGCATCATCCACTCGCCGACGCTTTCGTAGTAGCGCGCGAGATCGAGCTTGGTGACGGGCTTGCCGTCAGCGCCATCGGGCCACAGCGGCTTGTCCGGTTTGGAAATCGGCACGCCCATCACGACGTTCGGCTCAGTGCTCGGCGCGGTGCCGCTCGTCTTGCGTGCGCGCTTCGGTGCAGGTTTTTTCATTGCCGTTTCCTCCGCAGCCGCGGGATTCTCCGCAACGACTTCGCGCGCCGGCTTGTCTGCGCGCAGGCCCTTGAACGCAGCCTGGCGCACGTTGCCGGAGCCTGTCCAGCCGGCAAACTCGATCTCCGCAACGAGCTGCGGCTTGACCCACTGCACGTCACGCCCGCCGCGCGGTGCGCTCGGGCCGGTGAACGGGCTCTTGTCACTCGCCAGCGGCTTGAGCCGTTTCAGCAGCATCCGCGCCTTGTCGCGGCTGAAGCCCGTGCCGACGCGCCCGACCGGCACGAGGTGCGAGTCGCGATTCACGCCGACGAGCAGCGAGCGCAGTTGTCCGGCCTCGTGCGTCCAGCCGCCGATCACCACTTCGTGACCCGCGCGGCATTTTGCTTTCGTCCAGTCGCCGCTGCGTCCAGGAACGTACGCGGAATCGATACGCTTGGAGATGATTCCTTCCAGGTTCATGCGACACGCCGATTCCAGCACTGCGTTCGCGGGTGCTTCGAAGTGATCGACGAAGCGAATCAGGCTGTTCGTGCCCAGCCGTTGGGAATCGAGCAGCTTCTTGAGCAGCTCTTTGCGCTCGCGCAGTGGCAGCTTGCGCACGTCCGTGTCGACGAGATACATCAGGTCGAACGCAAACAGCACGAGATCGTCCACGTTGCCGTCCGACAACGCGGCTTGCAGTGCCGCGAAGTCCGGCGCGCCGTTCGTGTCGAGCGCCGCAACCTCGCCGTCGATGATGCAGTTCGGGAATTTTGCCGCGAGGGCCGCGATCGGCTGGAACTTGTCGGTCCAGTCGAGACCCTTGCGGGTCTTCAGGGTCGCTGCGCGGTCCGCGACGCGGAGCTGCATGCGATAGCCGTCGAGCTTCGCCTCATGCGCCCAGTCGTCGCCGCTCGGCGGTCGCTCGACCAGCTTGCACAACTCGGGCTCGATGAATGCCGGTACTTTCGCCGAGGACTTCTTCGACTTCGGCGCGGGCTTCGCGACTTCCGCAATCGGTGCAGATTGCTTCGACTGCCAGATCGCATCGGCGCGCGCGAGCTTGCGCGAATCGAGCATGAAAGGTTGCGGCGCGCGGCCTTTGCCGGCAGCGATGTCGCTCATCTTGCGACGCGAGGCAACCGATGCATCTTCATCGATCAATTTCTGCGTCGCTGTTGCATCGCGCGCGAATTCGTCGCGATGCTTGATGAGCAACCAGTTCGTGCGCTTACCGCCATTGCGATCGTGCTTCATGCGCACGATCACCCAGCTGCCTTGCAGGCGCTCGCCGGCGAGCAGGAATTTGAGCTCGCCCTTGCGCAGCTGCTCTTCTGCAGACAGATCGCCAACAGGCTGCCAATAGCCGCGGTCCCACAGCTGCACCGTGCCGCCGCCGTATTGACCCTGCGGAATCGTGCCTTCGAAGTCGCCGTAGTCGAGCGGGTGATCTTCGACTTCCACCGCGAGCCGCTTGTCCTGCGGCGTCAGCGAAGGGCCGCGGGTGACGGCCCAGGACTTGAACACGCCGTCGAGCTCGAGGCGCAGGTCATAGTGCAGCCGTCGCGCAGCATGCTTCTGAATCACGAAGCGCAGCTGCTTCGACGCTTTCACCGGGAGTTTGCCGCTGGGCTCCGCGGTCTTGGTGAAATCGCGCTTCTGCCGGTACGTGGAAAGTTTGCGGGTGGCCACGAATAGGGAACGCCGAGCGGCCCGGCAGCGTTCCGTCAGGTTTTCCGCCACAATTGGTCCAGCGCCGTCGCCACAAAGAAACAGTCGGGAGGCCGCTCAATGAACACTCGCCTGCGCACGTCGATCGTCCTGCTGAGCTGCTGTTGCGTGCCACCGCTTGCGGTCGCCGCCGACAAGCTCGACGTCAAGCCGGGGCTCTGGGAGATCACGTCCACGCACCAGATCACCGGCATCCCGCCGATGCCGAAGGAATGGCAGGAAAAGGTGACGCCCGAGCAGCGCGCCGCGATGGAGACGGCGTTCAAGAAGGAGGCGGAGAAGGGCCCGCAGACCGACACCGATCGCGAATGCATTACCAAGCAGAAGGCCGAGCAGCCCTTCGATGTCGGCGATACCAAGGACTGTACGCAGAAAGTGGTTCGCACCACGCGTACGACGCAGGAAGTTCACCTGTCGTGCAACGGCGAATATAAAGGCACCGGCGTACTGCGCGTCACGACCCCGACACCGGAGACGATGACCGGAACGCTCGATCTGCAGCTCGGCGAAGGCAAGGATGCGATGAAGGTCAACTCGACGCTGAAGGGTCGCTGGCTCGGTCCGGATTGCGGCGACGAAGACGACGAGGACAACGACAGCCGCACGGACGATGAGGACGAGACCGAGTCGCGCTAAAGCCCGACCTGCTTTCTGACCTCGGTTAGTTAGGGCGCTGGCAGCGTTCGCATACTGTCAGGGCTTTCCAGCAAGGAAAGCCCTGCATGTCCGCCAGGCTCGACAGCGCCGTCTGCGCTCCGGTTACGCACGCATCCATCGCCGCGCACGCAATTAGCCGCGTGGCTTCCATCGACATTCTGCGCGGACTGGCGATGGTGCTGATGGCGCTGGACCACGTCCGCGATTTCTTCACTGACGCGCACTTCGATCCGCTCGATCTCGCACAGACCACGGCGCCGCTGTTCTTGACGCGATGGATCACGCACTTTTGCGCGCCGACGTTCGTGCTGCTCGCGGGTGTCAGCGCGTATCTCGCTGGCCGACGTTGTACACGCGCTGAGTTGAGCCGATTTCTCCTGACTCGCGGACTGTGGCTCGTGGTGCTGGAAGTTACGCTGATGAGCCTGGTGTGGACTTTCAACGTGCGCTACGACCACGGCCTGTTCCTGCAAGTGATCTGGGCGCTCGGCGTTTCCATGATCGTGCTCGCAGCGCTGGTTCATTTGCCCGTGGGAGAAATCGCGGCGTACAGCCTGTTGATCATCTTCGGGCACAACCTGCTCGATGACATCGACCCGCACACGTTCGGCTCGTGGGCACCGCTGTGGTCGCTCCTGCATGTCTCGGCACCGATCCCGCACGCGTTCGTCGCGTATCCTCTGATTCCCTGGATCGCAGTCATGAGTCTCGGTTACTGCATCGGCTCGCTGTTCGAGCTGGATCGCGAACGACGCAAGCAATGGTTCGTGAGTCTCGGTGCTGCTTCGCTCACTCTGTTCGTGCTGCTGAGAACGACGAACGTCTATGGCGATCCGGCTGATTGGTCGTTGCAGAGCACGACGGTTCGCACGCTGCTGTCGTTTGTCGATGTGCAGAAATATCCGCCGTCGCTGCAATATTTGCTGCTGACGCTGGGCGCAGCGTTTCTGTTGTTGGCAGCGTTGGAATCGACGCGCGGCAAAGTCAGTGAAGTGTTGCGGACGTTTGGACGCGTGCCGCTGTTCTTCTATGTGCTGCACGTCGTGCTCGCCCATCTCGCGGCCGGCATCATCGCTCTCGCGATGGGCCACGGCACGGCGCTGCTCAGCGACGACTTCATGCAGGTGCCGCAAGCGTGGGGCTTCGGGCTGCCAGCGGTCTATCTCGCGTGGCTGCTCGTTGTCGCGACGCTTTATCCGGCGTGTCGTTGGTTCGCTGCAGTGAAGCGGCGTCGCGACGATTGGTGGCTGTCGTATCTCTAGTCCGACAAAACGCCGTATGCTCTACGGCCGCGAGCAGAAAAATGTGGGGAGCGCAGCCGTGACGACCTCGAATCATCAGTTCCGCCTTGCAGCCCGTCCGGTCGGCCTGCCGAAGCGCACCGATTGGAGCTACACCGAAGAGCCAGTGCGCGCGCCGAATGACGGCGAAGTGCTGGTCAAGATCGCCTACCTCTCGCTCGACCCGGCGATGCGCGGTTGGATGAATGACGTGAAGTCCTACATCCCGCCGGTGCAGCTCGGCGAAGTGATGCGCGCTGGCGGCGTCGGCGAAGTGCTCGAATCCCGGCATCCGGGTTTTCAGAAGGGCGACCACGTCTACGGCACGATCGGCATCCAGGAATATGCGACCGTCGACGGCAAGGGTCTGACCAAGGTCGACGCGCGCATCGCGCCGCTGCCGGTGTATCTCGGCACGCTCGGCATGCCGGGCATGACCGCGTACTTCGGTTTGCTCGATGTCGGCAAGCCGCAGCCGGGTCAGACTGTCGTCGTGTCCGGCGCCGCGGGTGCGGTCGGCATGGTGGTCGGCCAGATCGCGAAGATCAAAGGTTGTCGCGCGGTCGGCATCGCCGGCGGACGCGAAAAGTGCGAGTACCTGGTGCGCGAGCTCGGCTTCGACGCTGCGATCGACTACAAGTCGGACGATGTGAAGCGCACGCTGCGCCAGCATTGCCCGCAGGGCGTTGACGTTTACTTCGACAACGTCGGCGGCGAGATTCTCGACACCGTGCTCACGCAGCTCGCGCGCAATGCGCGGATCGTGATTTGCGGCGCGATCTCTCAGTACAACAGCACAACAGGTGTGCGCGGACCCGCGAACTACATGTCGCTGCTGGTGAATCGCGCAAGCATGACCGGCATGCTCGTGTTCGACTACGCGAGTCGCTATCCGGAAGCGATGCGCGAAATGGCGGGCTGGCTGGCGGCGGGCAAACTCAAGACCCGCGAAGATATCGTCGCGGGTCTCGAGACTTTTCCGGAGACGCTGCTGAAGCTGTTCAAGGGCGAGAACTTCGGCAAGCTGGTGCTGAAGGTGTCGGGCTGAGCCCGACCCGCAAACACTAAGTCGCGCAGAAACAGTTGAGCTTGTTGCCGTCGGGGTCGCGGAAGTAGCCGGCGTAGAAGCCAGGGCCGCGCGGTCCGGCTGCGCCCTCGTCCTTCGCGCCGAGCTCGAGCGCTTTCTTGTAAACCCTGTCGACCTGCGCCGGCTCTTTCACGACCAGCGCGACCATCACGCCGTTGCCAACCGTTGCGGGGTTGCCGTCGAACGGTTTGGTCACCGACAGGCCCGCCTGCGTCGGGCTATTGCCCCAGACGATGAAGTTCTCGAATTCCATGAGGCGCTTGGCGCCGATCTCGGCGAGCAGCTTGTCGTAGAACGCGGCGGACCGCTTGATGTCGTTGGTGCCGAGCGTGACGTAGCCGATCATGACGATGCTCCTCTGGGTAGCAAATGGGGGATCAGATTCCAGTCTTCGCGAGGATGACTGCGGACACGCCGTGTGCGGCGCGGCTGCTGTCGGGATTCTTGTAGGAGTGCGGCACGTTGCCGGGAAAGGCCAGCACCTCGCCGGCGGCGAGATCGAAGCGTTCGCCCGCAACGAAGATCGTGACTGCGCCGGCGAGACAGGTGAAGAACTCGCGCGTGCCGGGCAGATGCGGTGAGCCACGCATCGATGCGCCCGGCGCGAACTCCATCACGTTGAGCAATTCGTCGGGTACGCGCTCCGGGATCAGTGTGCGCAATGTGATGCCGCGGCCGCCGCTCTGACTGCCGAGCTCGTCGCGCGTCCACTTGCGCACCTTGGCACGCGGTGAAGCCAACAGCTCATCGAGCGGTACGCCGAGCGCACTTGCGACTTTCACGAGCACCGTCAGCGACGGATTGCCGCTGCTCGATTCGAGATTGGAAATCGTCGAGCGCGGCACGCCAGCAGCTTTCGCCAATGCGCCCTGCGTGAGGTTGCGCACGTGTCGAAGCGCAACCAGATTGCGCGCGAGATTGGCGGCGACGAGCTGGGGTCGATCCATACGGGTGCGAGTGTCCGGGGTAGCGACATTCCGCCATTGCAGTGGACAGGGCGGTTGGATTGCCGGCGGGCGTCTCTAAGATCGTTTGCACACAGGAGACCACAGATGCAAACCGACATGCAAACACCGCGCGTGTTGATCACGGGCGGTACATCCGGACTTGGCCTTGCGCTCGTTCGCGAGCTGCGCGCACGCGGCGCGAGCGTCGCATTCGTCGCACGAACCGCGGAGCGCGTCGCGGCCGTTGCGCGTGAGCATGGCGCTCATGGCATCGTCGGCGATGTCGCGCAGAAGCACGACATTCATCGAATCGCGCTGCAGGCGAGCGGCGCGCTCGGTGGCCTGGACGTGCTCGTGAACAATGCTTCCGATCTCGGGCCGACGCCGCTCGCGCTGCTCGGCGACACGGAGTGCGAAGACTTCGAGCGTGCGCTCGTCACGAACGTGCTCGGGCCGTTTCGCCTGACGAAGGCGCTGCTCGGTTCGCTCGCAGCATCCGCTCGCGAAGGACGCGGCAGCGTCGTGCTGAACATTTCCAGCGACGCGGCCGTCAATGCCTACGGTCGCTGGGGAGCGTACGGTTCCAGCAAGGCCGCGGTCGCGCACATGACTCGCATCTGGAACGAGGAGATGGCGTCGCAAGGCGTGAAGCTGCTCGCGCTCGATCCTGGCGACATGGACACGCCGATGCACGCACTGGCGATTCCTGATGCTGATCGCACGACACTAAAGCGGCCAAGCGCAGCGGCAGTCGAAATCGCAGATGCGATTGCGGATCTGCTGCCGGCTCGGTCGATGACATTGAGGCGGGCTTCGTGATCGCTGCCGACAGGCCCGTTCAACGCTCCGCGTACTCGAAGCTCCTGCACGTGGATGCGACAGGTCGCGTCCGCACCTTGCCGCGCAGTTGTTTGATCTCTTTGCTCAGCCCCGGCGACGTAGTGATTGCGAACGACGCTGCGACGTTGCCGGCAAGCCTTCGCGGCGTACACGTCGAGACCGGCGCGGAAATCGAGGTGCGACTTGCGGCGCGTGCTTCGCTCGCGGCCGCGGACGTGCTGAGCTTCCATGCGGTCGTGTTCGGAGCGGGCGATCACCGCACGCGGACGGAGGATCGTGCGTTGCCGCCGCCGCTAGAGCCGGGTCAGAGACTCCAGCTTGGTGGTTTGACCGCTGTCATCGAACGGCTGCTGGCACATCCACGGCTGATCGCGCTGCGCTTCGAAAATTCTGCAGCGGAAATCTGGGCCGGTCTGGCGCGTCACGGGCGACCGATTCAGTACGCACACATGCAGCAGGCTCTGCGGCTCTGGGACGTATGGACGCCAATCGCCGCGCAGCCGGTTGCCTACGAACCGCCGTCGGCAGGCTTCGCGCTCGACTGGCAGCTGCTCGCAGCATTTGCGTCGAAGGGCGTCGTGTTCGCGACGCTCACGCACGCGGCGGGAATTTCGTCGACCGGCGATCCAGATCTCGATCGGCTGCTGCCGTTCGACGAGCCGTATCGCGTACCGCCAGTAACGCAGCAGGCGATACAGGGCGCAAGTCGCGAAGGCCGGCGCGTCGTGGCCATCGGAACCACCGTCGTGCGCGCACTCGAACATTCGGCGGCGCGATTCGGCGCCGTCGTTGCCGGCGACGGCATAGCGGACCAGCGCATCGGCGCGCAGACGCGGCTGCGCGTCGTCGATGCAATCTTGTCCGGCACTCACGAGCCTGGCACGAGCCACTACGATCTGCTGCGCGCTTTCGCCGATGACTCGACTCTGCGACGCGCGGATCAGGCGCTCGACGAGGGCGGTTTCCGCACGCACGAGTTCGGCGATTCCGTTCTGATTTTCGCAGCGAATGCAAGGACTGGTCGGGGCGCTCGCAGTCCGTATACTTCGCGCTTTTTGCGCGCCCCCGATGTGGTTCAAGAACCTGGTCGTCTATCGCCTGCCGGCCGATTGGTCGGTTGTACCTGCTGAGCTGGAAGTGAAACTCGCGCAGCGCGCGCTGCAGCCGTGCGGCAGCTTCGACATGCAGAGTCGCGGCTGGGTGTTCGCGAGCGCGGCGGAGCGTTTCGTGCACACGACGCACGGCCAGCATCTGATAGCGCTCGGCGTAGAGCAGAAGCTGTTGCCGTCATCCATCGTGCGGCAGGTTGCGGCTGATCGCGCGAAAGTGATTGAGCAACAGCAGGGTTTCCCTGTAGGGCGGCGCCAGATGCGCGAGCTGAAGGAGCGCGTGCTGGAGGAACTGCGGGCGCGTGCGCTGACTCGCCGCCGCACGACGCGAGCATGGATCGACCCTGCGCACGGCTGGCTGGTCGTGGATGCCGCCGGGGCGCCGCGCGCCGACGAGCTGATCGAGACATTGCGCGATACGCTCGGGAGCCTCGCCGTGCAGTTGGTCGAAACGGAACGCTCGCCATCTGCATCGATGGGCGCGTGGCTGGCACTCGGCGATGCGCCGTTGCGCTTCACCATCGATCAGGACCTGGAGCTGCAGGCGGCGGACAAGACCAAGGCGACGATTCGCTACACGCGTTGCCCGCTGGAAGCGCGCGAGATTCGCCAGCATCTCACCGCAGGCATGTACGCGACGCGCCTCGGTCTCACCTGGAACGATCGGATCTCGTTCGTCCTCACGGAAAAGCTGCAGATCAAGCGTGTCGAGTTCCTCGCGATCGACAAAGAGTCGCCGCCGGATCAGTCACAGCCAGACCAGGAGCTCGCGGCGCAGGAGCAGTTCGAGATCGACTTCATGCTGATGGCCGGCGAGCTCAACCAGCTGCTAGCGGATCTCGGCCAGGCACTGGGCGGGCAGCCGGAGCGCCAGGCAGCGTGAGTCACTTCTGAGGTAAGAGCGGCTCGCCAGCCCAGCGCAGGATCGCCAACGACACGTCCTGCTCGCGCGGCAGCTTCTTCATGAGCTCGATCATCTGCGCCGAAAATTTGTCGCGTTCGACCTGCGAGCGCACGACGGCGCCGGCGGCCTGACTGCGATAGCTCAGCGTTGCGCCACGTTCTTCCAGCACCAACGCATCCGGCGTGGCGGGCGTTGCGAGCCGCTGCGCGATGCCGATCCCGAGACCTTCGACCAGCGTGGTGTCGCTCTGCTGCATAGCCTGCGCAATACGCAGGCAGCGCGTGCGCGTCGCTGGATCCTGCGTGCGATCGAGGTCGCATGACGTGTTGAGCGGCTTGAACGCCGGCACGACAGCGTCCGACATTGCCTCGGTCGTTTGATCCAGCGCAGTCGTCAGCGGATGCGGCTGAGCGCCTGGAGTTCCTGGTGCGGGTGCACGCGCGCTTTGCGCGACGGCGATGCGCGACACGAGATCGGTCCAGTAGAGATCGAAGCGCCGCGCCTGGCTCATCGCTTCGAGAATCTGATCTTCGACCCGCTTGTCGCCGCGGCTCTGCGCACGCGCGAGCGGGCCGAGCCACACCACTCCATTATCCGGAGCCAACTTGCGAAAGCGCGTTTCGACCGGCTCGGGCTCGCAGCCCGGGACCAGCATGCAGATGCGAGCGTGCAGCCACGCAAGATCCGCACGTTTCGGCGCGAGTACGTTGGCGCGTGCGATCGCTGCCAGAGCCTGCTGGCCACTGCCTTCCGACAACGCCTGCAGGGCATCGCCCGCCATCTCGTCGGGATTGCCCGATGCGACCTGAGTCCGCGTATCGGAAGCTGCTGTCCCGCGCTGCGGCTGCTGACTGGCACACGCAGTCACCAGCAGCAAGGTCGCGAGGAGTACGGAGCCGATGGAACGAGTGTGCGGTGCTTGGATCATGGAGATAAGTCTAACGGTGTAGCGCTCCCAGGGGTTCACCGGCACGGATCCGCCGTTCACCGGTGGGCGCTGGCACAGCTGTAGCAGCCTTCGTAAGGTCGGCGCATGCTCTTGAATACCGCCCGTCTGGCGGGAGTGTTTTGATGGAAGATCTGAAGCCACACCGACACGCGGGCCGCTCGCGCCTGGTGCTTGGGCTGTTCCTGCTCGCGCTCGGTGGAGCCATGCTGGCGGTCAATCTCGGCTACGAGATCCCGACTGGCTGGTGGCGCTACTTTCCGGTCCCTCTGATCGCCCTCGGTCTGTGGGGGCTGGTGCTCCCGGGTCGTCACCTCGATCGCTCCGGCGCCATCTGGCTGCTGGCGACCGGCCTGTATTGCCTGATCGGCGTCTTCAACCTTTTCAGTCTCGGCTGGGGCACTGCCTGGCCGATCTTCGTCATCGCCTCGGGATTGAGCTTCCTGGTCCGCGACATCGGTCGTGAGCATCGGGGCCACACGCCGGGTGCCCCCGGCGGGTGAGCAGCATGGATTTCGATCACGAGCCCCCTCGTAACGACGGGCGCGACCGCCCCGTCGAATCGCGACCCGGTCACGATCATCACGCGCTGATCTCAGCACGGCTGGTGGTCGGCCTGGTCATCGTTGGTATCGGCTTGATCCTGCTTGCCGACAATCTCGGCTGGTTCGACGCCCGCTACGTATTACGCAGCCTCTGGCCGCTGGCCCTGGTTGCAGTCGGTGTCACGATGGTGCGCAGCCCGGATCACCGGCGCAGCCGCTCGTGGGGCTGGGTACTGATCACTGTCGGCACGTGGATCTTCCTCGACCGCATCGGCTGGGTTCACGTCAGCCTTTGGCATCTTCTGCTACCCGGCCTGCTGTTGTTCGTCGGCGGCACGCTCGTGTGGCGCGCCATCAAAGGTCCGCCGAAGTCGAAGCCGATCTCGAGCGCCGACGATCACGTTGAGTTCGTGCGCTCGTTCGCGCTCATGTCGGGCTGCGAGCTGCGGCCGGTGTCGCGGCCGTTCCGCGGCGCCGATCTCACCGCTGTGATGGGCGGCATCAAGCTCGACCTCGCCGACACGCGCATGGAGGCCGAGAGCGCCACGGTAGAAGTCTTCGCGTTCTGGGGTGGCATCGAAATCTATGTGCCGCCCGACTGGACCGTCACGAGCAAGGTCACGACGCTACTCGGCGGTTTCGTCGACAAGCGGCGCCCGACCAGCGTCGTGCCGACCAAGACCCTGATCGTGCAGGGCATGGTCGTGATGGGCGGCATCGAGGTGAAGAACTAACTCCTCGCCCCATGCACCCGATCCTCAAACGCCGCAGCCGACTGTTCCTGTACCTCGCGGTCTGGATCGTCTTCGGCCTGCTGCTCACGGTCGTGTTCATCTTCGGCGGGCGCGCGCCGCCGCTCTGGTCGGTCTACTTCGCCGTGCCGATGGCGATGCTGCTCGGTATGCAGTCGTTGTCATTCTGGTACCTGGTGCAATCGATGCCGCCGGGCGAGACGCCGATCGTGCGCATGGTCGTCAGCTGGGTCGGCGCCGGCCTCGCCTCGCTGATCGTCTGGCTGGTGATCGGTTACATGTGGGCGCAATACCTGTTGCCTGATGACGTCGACATCGCCGACGAGGCGGCCGGCATCCTCGGTCTCATGATCTTCGCCGGCGCGATCGGCATCTCGCTTGCCGTGCTGGGGCACTACCTGGCGGGTGCGTTCGAGCGCTCGCGCAACGCCGAGCGTCGCGCGCTGGAATTGCAGGTGTTGGCGCGTGAGGCAGAGCTGAAATCGTTGCGCGCGCAACTCGATCCGCACTTCCTGTTCAACAGTCTGAACTCAGTCGCAGCGCTGATCGGCAACGACACGGCGGCCGCGCGCCAGATGTGCTTCCTGATGGCGCAGTTCTTTCGCAAGAGCCTGACGCTCGGGCGCGAGCAAGCGATTCCGCTCTCCGAGGAGGTGGGGTTGGCGCAGACCTTCCTTGCGATCGAGCGCGTGCGCTTCGGCGAGCGGCTGCGCTCCAAGTTCGATATCGCAGCGGATGTGCGCGATGTCGTCGTGCCGCCGCTGTTCCTGCAGCCGCTAGTCGAGAATGCAGTTCACCACGGCGTCGCGCACTTGCTCGAGGGCGGCGAAGTTTGCGTTACGGCGCGACGGCGCGAAGGCTTCGTCGAGCTGGTCGTGGAGAATCCGTGCGATCCGGACCGGCCGCCTTCGCGTGGCACCGGCGTCGGGCTGGCGAACGTGCGCTCGCGGGTAGAAACTCTGTGCGGACACCGTGCGAGCGTCGACGTGAGTGCCACAGACGAGAAGTTCCGGGTATCGATTCTGCTGCCGTACTCGGGCGCCAATGCCGCTGAGTTGCGCGCTACTGCGTGAGGGGAAGTCAACGTGCGTGTGCTGATAGTCGATGACGAAACACTGGCCCGCTCGATCCTGCGCGAGCATCTGGCGAGGATCCCGAGCGTGGAGATCGTCGGCGAGGCCGCGAACGGCTTCGAGGCCGTGAAGCTTGCCGAAGAACTGAACCCCGAGCTGGTGTTCCTCGATATTCAGATGCCGAAGCTGTCGGGCTTCGAGGTGCTGGAGCTGCTTGGCGAGCGCGCGCCGACCGTCATCTTCACGACGGCCTACGACGAATTCGCGTTGCGCGCATTCGAAGTACACGCCGTCGATTATTTGTTGAAGCCGGTCGAGCCGGCACGATTGGCAGGCGCTGTCGAGCGTGCCGCGGAACGTCTGCGCAGCAAGACTCCGGCGCCGTCAGCTCACGATCTTGCTGTCTCGGCGCGACCGCCCGGTCGCACGCTCGAACGCATTCTGATTCGCCACGAAGGCCGCGTGCACGTGCTGCCGCTGGAGCGCATCGATTTCATCGAGGCGCAGGACGACTATCTGGAGTTCTCGTGCGGCGGCAAGCGCCTGCGCAAGCAGCAGACGATGACCGATCTGGAAAGCCAGCTGGACGCTACGCGCTTCGTGCGCATCCACCGCTCGTTCATCCTCAATGTCGAGCGGCTGGCGCGCATCGATCTGTATGGCAAGGACAGCTGGCTTGCAATCCTCAGCGACGGCAGCAAATTGCCGATGTCGCGCACCGGGCACGCCAAATTGAAAGAGTTGATCGGTTAGCGAAGAGCGCCGCGAAAGCCACGCCTTTCGCAAGCGGTTAGGAGTAGTCATGAGCGAGTCCACTTCACGTTCGGAAGAATTCCAGTTCAGCGGCGACACGCTGCTCGCGAAGATCAAGGAGATCATTCGCGAGGGCAACATCCGCCGCGTCGTCATCAAGAACGACGACGGCCGCGTGCTCATCGACATTCCGCTGACGATCGGCGTAGTCGGGACGCTGCTTGCACCGCAGCTCGCCGCTATCGGCGCAATCGCTGCGCTGGTGCTGAAGGGCTCGATCGTCATTGAAAAAGAGACGCCAACGGCGGGCCAGGCTTTGTAGGCGGGCCGTGAGCCGGGTCGCAATACCGGTCCGGCCTCAGTGACAACGCCCTGATTGGGCATTAGCCTGACGGTCTGATGCGCCTCCCGCTCGCATTCCTGTTAATCGCGTGCCTGACCCCCACGCTGTCGTTCGCTTCGGCGAACGAGTACCTGCTTGCCGTCACGCACGATCTGCCTGCCGATGCCAAGGCCGCTTTGCAGCAGATCGACGGCAGTCCGCGACAGCTGTTGGCCGCTCGCGGCTATCTGCGGGCCGGACAACAGTTGCAGTCGCGCTGGGGCTGGTCCGCGGAGGAAATCCGTACCTACGAGAACAGCCCGGAACATCGCGATCTGCTCGATGAGATCGCGACCGTGCGGGCGCGGTTCGAAGCGGCCAATCCCGGGTACTCGTTGTACGCAAACACGACAACGCGCAGCCTCGACTTGCAGGTACAACGCTGGAACTCCAACAGGTCGATCGGCGTCATAGCCGACCGGCTGGTGCAGGCTGTGAAGCGTGAGCTGATTGCGTACCCCGCCCATCCGGACGCGAAGGCGACGCTACGTTTTGCCGACTTCCTGCGTGCCTGGCGGCCAGCTCCTGCAGCTGCGCCGCTCGCGGTTCCGGGCTTGTCGCTACACGGGCGCTCGCGCGCCATTGACTTTCAGATCACGCAAGGCACGCGGATCGTCGCGCCAACCGAGATTGCGAAGGTGTCGACGGTATGGCGAGCCCAGGGCTGGGCAAACCGCCTCGCGGCGGTCATGCGCGACACGCGTTTCATCGGTCCCCTGCAGTCGCCGAACGAGCCATGGCATTATGAGTACGCGCCACGCCTGCGCGCAGCGAACGCAAAGGAGTAGCTGCCATGTTGAAACGTATCCTGCTGCCGTGTGCCGGGACCGCGATACTGGTGCTCAGCGGCTGCGCCACGCAGAGCTCGGCAGTGCGCGTCGACAAAGCTGATACGGAACTTGCGTGCCGCACGTTCGATTGGCGTCCTGCTTCCGCGGATGCCGCATCGCTCACGGATCAGCGCGTTCGGGCCGCAGCGCTCAAACGGCTGGAAGAGAAGGGCTACACGCTGTCCACCGAAAAGCCCGATTGTCAGATCGCCTACGGGCTGTCGACGCAGGATCTCGCGAAGCCGAAGCCGCGGGTCGGCGTCGGCGTGGGAGGCGGCTCGGGCGGGGCTCGCGGCGGTATTGGCGTCAGCGTGCCGATCGGCAGTCACAAGCAGCAAGTCGGCACGTTCACGCTCGACGTCGTCGACGTCGCGAAGAACGCGCAGGTCTGGAGCGGCACCATGGATGTCGACATCCAGGCGCAGCAGATCAGCGACGAAGAGGCGGACGAAGCGGTCCGCGCTATTCTCGAGAAGTTCCCGGACCGCGTCGCGAAGTGATGCGA
This sequence comes from Steroidobacteraceae bacterium, assembly GCA_035493235.1. Lineage (GTDB taxonomy): Bacteria > Pseudomonadota > Gammaproteobacteria > Steroidobacterales > Steroidobacteraceae > Steroidobacter. Next base: position 4,463 of record DATJIP010000052.1, on the reverse strand, counting down.
TGCATGCGGCCCCAGCGCCGTTCGATCGCGCGTCGCTCCCGGACTGATTGCGACGCTCGCTCGGCTTCGCGCACGAGCTTGCGATAACTGTCGAGCCGACGTGCGTCGAGACGACCCGTCGCGACGGCCGCTTGCAGTCCGCAGCCCGCATCGTCGTGATGCCGACAATCGCGAAAGCGACATTCGCGAGCCAGCGTTTCGATGTCGTCGAAGACTGCGCTGACCGCCGCTTCCATCGAGCCGAGCTTGAGCTCGCGCATGCCAGGCGTATCGATCACCCACGCACCGGACGCGAGCGCGAACATCTGTCGCGAGGTCGTGGTGTGACGACCCTTCGCATCCTGCTCCCGAATGCCGCTGGTCGTCTGCACCTCGCCGGCGAGCAGCGCATTCACGAGCGTCGACTTGCCTACGCCTGACGAGCCAACAAACGCGACGGTCTGTCCGCGTTCGAGCCACGGCGTCAACGCAGTGGCTTCGGTGTGTGTTGTTGCATTCAACGCCAGCACTGCGATATCGCGCGCTATCGAACGCACCTGCGCGACGAACGTCTCGGCCTCTGTGCAGAGATCCGCTTTCGTCAGCACGATCACGGTTGCTACTTCCGCATGCTTCCCGACGGTGAAGTAGCGCTCCAGGCGTGACAGGTTGAAGTCTTCATTGCACGACGTGACGACAAACAGCGTGTCGAGATTCGCGGCGATTGCCTGCGTGCGCTGCTCGATTCCGGCCGCCATGCGCGAGATCAAGGAGCGTCGCTCGAGGACGCGTAGCACGCGCGGCGCCTCGTGCTCGATCAGCAGCCAGTCGCCGACTGCAATGGCGGCTTCGACGGACGCGAGACGCGGCGGCAGAACGACATCGAGCTCGCCGCGCTCACACAGAACCGTAATGAGGCTGCGCTGTACGTTGCCGACACGCGCGGGATAACCCGCGCTCAAATCGTCCAAAGCGAGTTGTTGAGAATAGAAGGCCGACCAGCCGAGCCGGTCGAGCGGAAATTCGCTGTGCATTGCGTGAACCCCCGGGACAAAAGCCGACGAGCGACCCGATCCGCAACGGATCGGTCGATGGGCGCCGGGGCCGACGCAAAACTAGAACTTAGCGAACGCTCCCGGCGGAGGTCGGGGTGCAGGCAATCATAGTTCTCTGTGACCTCTCCGGTAGTGAATCAAAAGGGCGCGCAGAGTAGCGCGCCGCCCGCATGTCATCAAGCCTGGTATGGCTCAGTGATCTTCGGGAGCGCGGAAGATGTCGTGACAGTTCTTGCACGCCTTGCCGAGCTCGCCGTAAGTCGACTTCACTGCGCTCACGTCGTTGGCGTTCGCCGCAGCGAGCAGCTTGGGCGCGGCGTCGCTGAACACGTGAGGCGTTCGCTGTCTGGTTCAGCTCTCGTTATTTTCCGGTCTGGGCGCAACGGCAGACTTCGCAGCCCTTGTCGAACACGACCTTCCAGCTGCCATCGCTCTCTCGTCGCCAGATCGAATTGAAGGTCGCGACGCGCTCGCCCTTGGCATTGAGCACCGGGCCGCTGCTGTGCGCGAGCTTGCCTGAGTCGAGTACCTCGACGGTTTCCGAGCTCCACGAGAACGGCGCGTTCGGCTTCTCGTACAAGCCTTTCCAACTCTCCACGACCGCGGCCTTGCCGCGCGCGGGCGTATCGCCGCCGAAGAAGATCGCGTCCTCGGCAATGAAGGTCGCGAATGCTTTGTGGTCGCGCGCTGCCATCGTTGCGGCAAAGGCATTCTCGGCGTCGCGCACTTGTTGAGAGAGTTGTTCGCGCGTCTCGGCGTGAGCGGCTCCAAAGAGCGGAAGCGTCAGGACGCAGGCGCACAGTGCGCAGATCAGTCGCAGTCGCATGGAATGCTCCTTCGAAGAAGTCGGGCCCGCAGGATTATCGCTATTGCCCGCCGACTTTGCTCGTCGCGATGACATAGTCAACGAGGGCGGCGCGCTGCGTTCCCTGCCCGTAAAGTTTCCCCGAGGCGGCTGCGGTCTACTGCAGCAACTCGGCCCGTGGCGGTCGCCAGTCCGGCACGAGGCGCGGGCAGGGGCCGGGCGGATCGTGCAGCGCCACTTCCGCAAATCCCAGCCCTTGCTCCCGGTCGTAGCGCAGATCACCCAGGACCAAATCCGCTCCGACCGTCGCGAGCCACGGCACGCGGATGAAGCGCATCGCGGCGGCGGCTTCACAGTCCACTGCAACGCGAGACTTGAGCGCTTCGACTCCCGTCGCGACTTCGCCGTACCAATGCAGCTCCGCGCTGTCGTTGGCTTGAACAGGCGCGAGGGGCGCAGTGCTCGGAAGATCCAGGCTGCGGCTCAGGCAGCTCTCTGCCGGAATCAGCGAAGGTGCGAGCGCGAGCATCATGCGCCTCGCGACCACAGCGTCGTCTTGCGTTTGCACGAGCATCACTTCCCAGCACAGTGGATTGCTCGGCATCGGGGTCAGTACGTGATCGATCGATCGCGCATCGGGGAACGTAGTCGCCGCGAGCGTTTCGACTCTGCGTGCAGCAACCTGCGAGCTGACTGCGAACATTGCAGTGACACCGAGCCAGAGCGCGACACCTCCGACCAACGCGACCGATTGCTGCGCGCGCCAGCCCAGTAACAGCATCGCCGCGATCAAGGCGATCAACACGATGGCCGGAGCGAGCGGCACCAGCGCCGTCAGCAACGCCAGCCCGATCCCTATCGCCAGCACTGCAGCGACAATGAATCGCGCGAGCTTGGAGCGAAACGTGAATGCGAGCGGCGCGCACGCTGCCCACAACAGCGGCTCGGCGATGAACACCGCGTCTCCGTAAAACCAGCGATCGACGAGCGGCCAGAACGGATGCACGCCGTAGTTGTTGGTGAAGTCCATTCCGATGTGCAGCAGTGGCGTGATCACCAACACGCCCGTGAGCCAAGCCCGATCCTGCGACGACGGCACGTGCCCGCGCCGGCGCAGAATCCAGCGCGCGATCGCGAAGGTGGCAACGGCCAGCAGCAGGGCGCCGATGATCGTGTGCGAGTAGCCGCGATGCTGTAGCAGATAGTTGATCTTGCCGCCGATGAATGAATAGAACAGATCGACGTCGGGCAGGTTGCTGCCGATGGCGGACGTCGTGACCAGCAGGTTGCGGCGGACTTCACTGGTCAGCCCCTGCGAATCGCCCCGCGTGGTATGCGCGATTGTTTCCCCTATGAGCGCGCCGATGAGAGTATGCGTGACGTTATCCATTGCACCGTCGAGCCGACAACAAAGTGACGAATTCTACCCAGCTCGCCTCGGCAATGATCGTCGGCTCCGGCGCGGCGCACGCGATCGTGAACGCGGTCCTCAAGTCCGGCAAGGACAAGATGTCGAGCCGCGCATTGATCGACGGCTTCAGTGCGCTGCTGATGTTTCCGGCCGCGTTCTTCCTGCCGTTCCCGCAGGGCGCATGGGGCTGGCTTGCCGGCTCGGCGGTCGTGCACCTGGTCTATCTCATCTGCCTGATCAAATCATTCGAGGCAGCGGACATGAGCGTGGCCTACCCGATCGCGCGCGGCGCTGCGCCGACCTTGGCGGCGGCGGTCGCGGTCACGTTGTTCAATGAGCCGATCAACGCCTGGATCGCGTGCGGCATCGGCCTGGTTTCCAGCGGAGTTCTGCTGATCGGGTCGGGACGCAGCGTCACCCGTTCGGCGATCGGTTGGGCGATGGCCACGGGTGTCACGATCGCCGCGTACACGGTCATCGATGCACAGGGAGTGCGCGCGGCGCCGTCGGCCCAGAGTTACATCGCCTGGATCTTCCTGATGCTCGGCGGCGTGATCGGCGTGGCGTTCGCGTTGTGGCGCGGACCGCGCTTCATGCTGGCGGCCCGCTCCGAATGGCGCGCTGGCCTGTTTGCCGGCGCGATGTCGATCGTGACGTACGGGCTGGCCTTGTGGGCTTATCGGCTCGGCGACACGCCCCGGCTCGCGGCCCTGCGCGAGACCTCGATCGTGTTCGCGACGTTGATCGCCATCTTCGTGCTGAAGGAGCGGGTGACTGCGGCTCGCGGTGCAGGCATCGCCGTCATCGCCCTCGGCGCAGCCGTGCTCCTAATGTCGAAATAAGTCTAACTCGCTATGATGCCGCTCCCGCCATGAGCGCCCGACGCATCATCCGCCTGCTCGCTTTGCCGCTGTTGCTGCTGGCCGGCGTCGCGCTCGCACATACGGTCGCCGAAGGCGATCAGGACTTCGTGAAGAACAGCACTGGCGCGCAGATCGTGCCGTTCATCTATCTCGGCGCGAAGCACATGGTCACCGGCTACGACCACCTGCTGTTCCTGGCCGGCGTCATCTTCTTTCTATACCGCCTCAAGGAAGTCGCGCTGTACGTGACGCTGTTCGCCGTGGGGCATAGCACGACGCTGCTGCTCGGCGTGCTCAGCGGTTTTCGAGTCAATCCTTTCCTGATCGACGCCATCATCGGACTGTCGGTG
>DATJIP010000051.1:0-5140 GCA_035493235.1 Steroidobacteraceae bacterium | reverse complement strand
GAAGCGCTGTTGAAAGCCTGGGATCGGCGCAGCGAATTCCGCGGCGACTCCGAGCTCGATACCTGGATCCATCGCATCGCGCTCAATGCCGCCATCGACCTGATGCGCCGGCGCCGGCCGCAAGCCATGGAAGAGCTCAGCGCCGAGTTGCCGATGGCTGCTAACTCTCCGCACACCGAATACGTCCAAGAAGCATTGAACCGGGACCTGATCACAGCGATGCAACGCCTGACGACGATGGAGCGGCAAACCTTCGTGCTCAAGCACATCGAGGGCTGGCGGCTGGAAGAGATAGCCGAGAGTCTGCAAACGAACGCCAACAACACCAAGCAAGCGCTGTTCCGCGCCGTGCGCAAGTTGCGCGTCGATCTGCACGTATGGCGAGGCGAATCATGATTTCCGACGACGACCTGCTGCTCTACTACTACCGCGACGGGCTCGACCCGACCGCGCGCGCGCGAGTGGCCACGGCGCTCGCGAAGGATCCGCAGCTCGCCCAGCGCTTGCATCGACTCGTCGCGCAACTCGACACGGCCGCAGAAATGCCCGACGTGCCCGTGCCCGCACAGATTCAGCAGCGCTGGCAAGCCGCGTTGGCAACGCGCGCTCGTCCGCGCCCGTCCTTTCGTTGGCAAGCGATAGCTGCAACCGTTGCGTTGCTTGCGGTTCTGTTGACGGTCTGGATATCGATGAAGCCGGCGCCCGAACAGGTCGCTCACGACGCGGCGCCCGCTGCAGCGATGGCCGATTCCGCCGCGTACGAGCGCGGCTTGCGATGGCATCTCGCGAACACCGAGCAGCGTCTCGCGAATCTCGACAGCGCGCAGCCTGATGAGCGCGCCCGATTGATCGCGACAATCATCGACCAGAACCGCATGTATGCACTTGCTGCCGACCGCGCCAACGAGCCGCAGCTCGCACGCGTGCTGCGCGCGTTCACACCGATTCTCGAAAGCCTCACCGATGAACGCCGCGAGACGTCCGCGGCCGACGTCGCGCAGCTGAGCTTCGAATTGCGAGTCATGCAGGCGCGGCTGAAAGCCGAGGCCAGCCCCTCATCCACCGCGCAATCGACTGCGCTCTAGTCCAGGAACAATCTCATGCGTCCTCTTTACACGTTGCTGACCGCGCTGCTCCTCGTTGCGAGCGGCGTGACGTTCGCCCAAAAGCCCACCGAGCAGGAAGAGCTCGCACTGGCGGCGATGGAAGGCTTGATGTCACAGCCGCCCGAGCGCGCGCTGCCCATCGTCAAGAAGGTGCTGGCCGGCCAGCAGACGACGCTGATCAAACAGCGAGCGCTGTTCGTCCTGAGTCAGATCGACACGCCCGAAGCCGGCGCAATCCTGCTGCAGACCAGCCGCTCGACCGATCCCGCTTTGCGTCGCGAAGCGATTCGCAGCATCGGCATCGGCGGCAATGACAAGTCGCTCGCCGGGCTGCTCGAGATCTACAAGACCGGCGACGACGAGGTGAAGAAAGAAGTGCTGGAAGCCTGGATGATCGCGGGCCGCAAGAACGAGGTCTACCAGGCCGCGTTGAATGCCAAGTCCGACGAAGAAGCGAGCGCAACGATCCACATGCTCAGCGTGATGGGCGCAGTCGATGAGCTGCGCAAGCTCGGCGAGCGACCGAACGCATCGGGCAAGCTCGTGGAGGCCTACGCAATCAGCGGCGATCTGCAGAGCCTGCGCAAGATCGCTGAAGGCAGCGGTGCTCTGGAAGTGCGCACCGAAGCGGTCCAGAAGATCGGCATCATCAGTAGCGATGCGGCCAGGACTGCGCTCCATGACATCTATGCGCGCTCCACCGATAAGGAGATCAAGGATGCGGCCTTGCAAGGCATGCTGATCGCCGACGACGAGAAAGGTGTGCTCGCGCTCTACCGCGCCGCGACCACGCCCGAAGAGAAGCGCACCCTGTTGCGCACACTGACGATGATGAGCGGCGACGCCGCACTCGAGGCGATCGACGCCGCACTGGAGGGCAAGAAATGAAACTCTCGCATTTCTCGATCGGCACTGCCGCGCTGTGCCTGGCCAGTTTCGCGCTCGCGCCGCGGGCGCAGTCAGCCGAGCTGACGCTGTCGCAGGAGGGCTGGAGCAGCTGGCAAATCGGCGCGGTCGACCAGGCTCCGGACTGGTGCTGCTGGAGCGACGGCATCAACTTCCGGGATGCAGCGCGGATGTCGTGTCGCCTCGACGCTTCGAGTCAGAGCTTCGGTAGCCGCGACCACGCCACGACCGACACTGTTCGAGTCTATGCACACAGTGCCAGCGGCAAAATCGATCGTCTGCGCGTGTTGTCGACCACCTGCCCGGTGGAAACGGCCACGCCGATTCACGATCTGGGTCGCGTCGCCGACGATGACAGCGCTCGTTGGCTGCTGAACCTGGCCGGACGGCGCGACGGCGGCGTGAACACGAGCCGTCGTGACGACGACGAAGTCGTTGCAGCGCTCGCCGCCCTCGCAGTCAATCGCGGCGACGTGGCACGCGATGGCCTCGCCGGCATCGCTCGCAACGACACGCGCGTTGAGACTCGCAAGCAAGCCGTCTTCTGGATGGCACAGATGCGCGGCCGCGAAGGCGCAGACATCACCTCATCCATCATGTTCACCGACAAGGATGCCGAGGTCCGCGAGCACGCAGCCTTCTCTCTCGCGCAGTCCGAGTCGCCGCGCGCGACTGCAGATCTGATCCGACTCGGCAACACCGACCGCGACGCCGAGGTCCGAGCTCAAGCCTGGTTCTGGCTCGCGCATACCGCGGCTCCCGAAACAGAGAGCGCAATCTTCACCGCTCTCAGTAAGGAAACTGACGCAGAGGTCCGCGAGCGCGCAATCCTCGCCCTCTCGCGCCTGCCTGACGAGCGCGCAGCCAAAGCGCTGCTCACCATCGCAGAGGATCGCTCGCAATCGCGCGAGCTGCGTAAACGGGCGGTGTTCTGGCTGTCGCAGTCCGATTCCGACACGGCGCTGACGTATCTGGAACAGGTACTGACGGCGAACTAGACCGAGCGGCGCCGCGGGCATCCCCGCGCCCCTTGTGCGTATGGCGGATGCCCTCCCCGGACTACATATATATGTGTGTTCGGCCTGCGGTGCGGCGGGCCCGTGCGCGCCGGGCGCCTGCGGTTCCCGACGTTCGGCGCGCACCCACTGTCACCGGGTAATTCGATGAACATCTCGCAAGATCGCGCGCGCTGCTGGAGTCTCCTGCCGATCGCAGCGTCCCTCGTTGCACTCCTGATTGCTCCGCTGCACTTGCAAGCCGCAGCTCCCGGCCAGACCGTCGTGCCCATCCTCCAAGACCGGCTCGGGCTGAACGAGGCGCAGGTGCGCGGCGCGCTCGGCGCCCTGCTGGTGTACGTCCGCGAGCGATTGACGAAGCAGGATTTCGATGACCTGGCGGAGACGATTCCCAACGCCGATCGGATCATGCAGGACGTCAAGCAGCGCGGGATCGTGACTCGCCCGCTGGACAACATGGGCGACTACGAGTCGGCGCTCTCGAGCCTCGGCATCGGGCAACCGCTCGCATCGCAGGTCGCTCCGGCGGTGGTGCAGGCGCTGGGCGAAACGGGTCACACGCGCGAGCGGGATATCCTGGCTCGGGTCATCGGCTGACACACCATGCACTTCATCCATCGTCAATCGCTGCTGACTCTGCTCGCACTCCTCGTCTTCGTGCCGGCCGCGTGGTCGTCGGACTGGACTTCGCTGGTCAAAGACAAGGCGCTCGCCGACTTCAGCGAGCAGGACGTACAGGACTATCTCAAGACCGTGACCACGCTGCTGAATACGCCGCAGCCGACACAACCAGTCGAGTGGTCAAGCGCGAAGACGAACGTGGGCGCACGCCTCGAAGTAATCGGCGAGCCACAGGTCGAGGGCTTCTCCGAGTGCCGGCGCGTGCGCACCAATGTCTACTCGGCCAAGCACAAGGCGACGACACGCACCTGGACCGCCTGTCGCGCCAGCGATGGCGAATGGAGTCTCGCGAAGGGCAGCTGACGATGAAGGTGCTACGCACCGTAGAGATCCTCGCTTGGACCGTGGGTGTGGCGCTGCTCGTCACCTACAGTGCGTCGCGGTCGTGGTTCGCGTACGGTAGCGAACGAGGCATCGCAAGCTTCGATGCGGTTCAACGCGTCGACATGTCAACGTGGTCGCGCGAGCGCATCGCGCAATATCGCGCCGCATTGCAAACCGCCGGAACGCCGCAAGCGGTTCTGCGCATACCGTCTGTGAATCTCGTCGTCCCCGTGTTCGAAGGCACCAGCGAGGAGAATCTGAATCGCGGCGCCGCGCGCATCGAGGGGACGGCGCACATCGGCGACTCGGGCAACATCGGCATCGCCGCGCATCGCGACGGCTTCTTCCGCGTGCTCAAAGACATCCGCGTCGGCAGCGTGCTGCAGCTCGATCGCTACGACGGCACCGACACATATCGCATCGTCGCGACCAAGGTCGTCGAGCCCTCGGACGTCAGCGTGCTCGCCGCTACCTCGAAGAACGCGATCACGCTGGTGACGTGCTACCCGTTCTACTTCGTCGGGTCGGCGCCGCAGCGCTTCATCGTCCGCGCCGAAAAGACGCCTGCCGACAGGACGCCGGCAGGCGACAGGAGCCGCGTCGCATCAGGGGAGGCACTTACGAGCGACGGCGGCGATACAGAGACAACAACCCACCAAGACTCAGACTGAACGTGCCCATCAGGGCGAGCAACGGCAGCGTCCCCGCGGTGTGTGGCAACGCAGCCAGCTGCTGCTCACGAACGACGATCGGCACGATGACGAACCGCGCACTCGTCGTCTCCGTTTCCGGGAACTGCGCAGCGAGGCGATCCTCGGCGATGTAGAACCTCAGCTCGTCGCCGCGTGCCAGGTCGGCGACCGGCGTCTTCTTGCCATTGACGTACAAGTTTGTCTCCGGCGGCGGCGTCAGCGTGACCTCGCCTCCATCCTTGAAGTTGACGACCAGCCGCTGGCCCTTGTCCTGGCTGCTCTTCACCTTGCCCTGGAATTTGACGTACCGCTTGCCGTTGCGCTCCTCTACGCCCTGACAAGCCGACGCGATCGTGGGATAGGTGGCCAGTGCCCGCTCGGACCACGTGACCGTATCGCAATTGTCGGAAACAGC
>DATJIP010000050.1:0-71174 GCA_035493235.1 Steroidobacteraceae bacterium | reverse complement strand
GCCGGGCGTGGGCTCGATCGCGACGCGCAGTCCGGCGAGGCGCGGCCTGCCGCTCGTGAAACCGTTTTCAAAGGCGATCGCGTCCGATTGTTCCATCTCGGCCATGAACACTTCGTAGCTGAAGCCGAGTCCCGTCAGCGGCCGGTAGTTCGAGAGCGTGACAGACGGCAGCGTCCGCGCTTCCGTGCTGATGATCATCGCGCTGTCGGTGAACGGCGAGAACCAGTGATCGCGATAGCCGATGTCCAGCTGCGCCCAATCGAAGCCGGCGCTGAGCATGGAGCCGGTCGCGACGACATCATCGGCGTCGCCGACACCACCGAGACTGACGACAACGTAGTCGTTCGGCTGCCAGTATCCCTGCGCGCTTGCCACCCACTCGCTATCGCTGCTCGCTCCGTGCCGGTTCGGCAGTGACGTCACCGCGCCATCATGCGCGACACCCTCAACGCTCGCTTCCGTCAGCCCGGCCTTGTGCATGTAGCGATCGAGATAGCGACGCACCCGGCTGCACAGTGCTGCATCGATGCGGCATGCGGCGGGGAGCGCCTCCAGCACCGTCGCAGCCGCGATCGGACGCGACATGATCGGTCGATCGGCGAGGAGCATCACGCGCTCCATCTGCCGCTCCATTTCGGGGGAGAGGTTCAGCGGCAGATACGGGCTGGCGCCACGCGCCCAACTCGGCGCGACCGCAGCGAACAGCAGACACACAAACAGAGCTCGGGCCGCAAGCACGGCTGCAAGGCGTGACACGATCACCAACGCACGCGGATCTTTTCGTAGTCGGCGTGCTCGACGTGCTCGAGCACCTGATACTGCACGGTGCTGAGCCCGTCCTCTGCCGGATCGACGAGGCCACGCAGCAGCAGGCTGCGGCGCTGGCGGTTCTGCTTCACGTACGCGCGTAACGGCGCACCCTGCGCTTCAGGATTCGGCAAATCGCGGAACGTGCCTTCGGCGTCGAAGTAGCACAGGTAGCCGGCGAGCAGCAGTCGGAAGAAGAAGTCGTCGTCTTCCTTGCCCCAGCCCCAGTACTCGTTGGAAAACCCGTTCGCCGCGAATGCCTGGTCCTTGCGGATCGACACCGCACCCGAGAAGTAGTGGCAGTTGCGCTGCCGCCCAGCGTTGTCGGTGCCGCGCAGTTGCGTGACCAGACGCAGCGGCTGCGAGGGACAAGCGTAGTTGGCGAGCACCGGCACCGCATCGACGTCGTGCAGGCAGTAGTAGTCGGTGGCATCGGCAGTCAGCTGCATGCCGATGTTGAGCAGTCGCCCGCGATTGAACGGCTGACCGTCCTCCTGCTCGACGACCACGATCCGCCGCCGCACCCCTTGCTCGCGCAGCACTGCCGTCAGCGCGGGCACGAGTTGCGCGAGATGGTGGGCACGGTCGCGATAAGGAACGACGATCGTCAGACGGCGGTCAGCGGTGAAGGACAGCGGGCGGAACACGCGGCCGGCCAGCAGCGTGCGGGCCATGCCGGGGATCAGTTTCCAGTTCGCGATGCTGACGGGGGCATAACGGCCCTCGACGCTCAGTCCCTGTAGCGGATCCGTGCGTAGTCGCTTGCTCGGTAACCAGCGGTTCAGCCAGCGCGGACCCCGCGACGGCTCGACCGGGTCGAGAAAATACGGGACGGACAAGATTGCACTCCTGGCGGGTCGGCCCACAGTTTAACGATTCGCCCCGCCCCCGCGTAGTCCGCGGCGTACCGTGTGCAAAGCGTCGTCGCGCTGCGACGGGCGCCGTTCAGCTTCGCCCGTACGCCGCCGTACGGTGCAGGCTTTCGCCAGTGCGCATAACGCGGCATGCTCGCGGCCGGTTGCACTGGAACGGAGAGCCCCGGGCGTAGGCGGCAAAAGTCACTAGATGCGCAGCTGCCTGATCGTAACGACGTACAACTGGCCCGAGGCCCTGCACCTCACGCTCGCGAGCGTGGCACGGCAAACGCAGCGGCCGGACGAAGTGATCGTCGCCGACGATGGCTCGGGCCCTGCCACGCGCGCTGTGATCGATCGCTGGCACGCCGCGGGTCTGCCGGTCGAGCACGTCTGGCAGGAAGACCAGGGCTTCCGCCTGGCTCGTTCGCGCAACCGCGCGATCGCGGCCTCGCAGGCCGAGTACATCCTGCTCGTCGACGGCGACATGGTCCTGCATCCTCGCTTCGTTGCGGACCACCTGCAGTGCGCACGCCCGGACTGCTTCATTCAGGGCGCACGGCCGCAGCTTTCCGCCGCAACTACGGCGCAGTTGTTACAGGCTGGCGGCGCGGCCGACGTAGGGCCCCTGACGCCTGGCTTGCAACGACGCGCTTACGCTCTGCGCAGCCCGCTGCTCAGCCGCGTCTTTTCCCGAACCAAGCCGACGCTCGGCGGCGTGCAGGGCTGCAATCAATCTTTCTGGCGCAGTCACGCGATCCAGGTGAACGGCTACGACGAGCGCTTCACCGCGTGGGGACCGGAAGACCGCGAATTCGTCGCCCGCCTGCTGCACCTCGGCTTGCAACGCTATTACCTGCGGCACCGCGCGATTGCCTTTCATCTGCATCACACGTCGCGCGCGCCGACGGCACCAAATCCGTTCGATAGTCTGCTGGACGAGACGCTCGCTCGCCGTGCGACGTGGACCGAGCACGGCATCGCCTCGCATCTGGACACAGCCAGGGCCCGTCAGGCGTGAGGTAGCTCCAGCAATGCCGCTTCCAGGCGGCCGCCGAAGCCGCGCTTGTTGTCCGTAAACCAAGCGCGCGCGCGGGCTCCGAGCTGATTGCACTCCGCATCGCTCATCGCGATGGTGCGCTCGATCGCCGCTTCCAGCCCGGCTTCGTCGAACTGGTACGTGGTCGCGAGGCGCTGCGTTCCCGTCGCCTGATACGGCACGAGCACGCCCCGCTCCGCAGTGACCAGCTCGTTCATCGGCGCGGCATCGACGGTGATCGTCACGGCGCCGACGCCCATCGCTTCCACGATGTAGTGCCCCCAGCCTTCGGTGAGCGACAGGCAGAGATGGAACAGACTCTCGTTCTGCAGTCGCCGTAACTCCTCGTCCGACAGGTACGCGACACGCGCCTCGATGTTCGGCGCGGCCGGGGGTTCGGGTACGCCGTCCGCGTGCTGGACCAGGATCAGGCGTGGCCACTCCGGGTGGCGCTGCCAGACGCGCACCAGGCGATCCGTGCCCTTCATCGTGCTCTTGCCGGCCAGATGAAAATACGTCCGCTGCTTCGCTATGCCGCTGTCGTAGCGATCGTCGCTGTCGAAGCCGATGTACGTCGTGTCGCAGCCGAGCGCGCGGAACAGCTCGCGCGTGTACGTGGTCTTGGCCCAGATGTTGTCGACTTCCGCGAGGAAGCGTCGATCGTGCCGGTCGAACCACTCCGGATTCGGTACCGCAACGTTGATCGGCGCCGTCGACAAGTACTGCAGCCAGACGTGCTCGAGCATGAGATTCACATCGGCACGCGACGTCTGCGCCTTGGCTCCGGCACCGCCCCACGCCAGGCGCGCGCGCGTCGCGAACTGCGCGAGCGGCGAGCGCCGGCGCCGCGCCTGCACGGCATCGATGATGGTGACATCGACCTGATGACCGGAGGCCTTGAGCGCGCCCGCGAGCAGCTCGATGTCGCGTGCGAGGCCGACGCCGTTCGACTTGCCGATGATATTGACGCGAACCGTGCGCCGCGCAGGCGCAACGGTGGGCATTGGCGACGGTTGAAGGGAGGCGCTGCACATACGAGCGCGGCGCATTGTACAGCGCCGGGCCGCACAGCTCACGAGGCGCGGCTTGCACCGGCACTCCCGGCTGAATTTCCCGGCCGCCACTTGCCGGGGCCGCCGATCGGCCGGCCGCCTTCGGGCGCGAGCCGGCCGTGGCGCACGAGACGCGCCTGAATGCCGCCGCGCGTGCGTCCATGCGCCTGCGCCAGCTCCGCGAGCGGCCGGCCGCCATCGAACGCAGATAACAGCTGGCGATCTTCCTCTTCGGTCCACGGCTTACCGGCGTTGTTGGACTCCGCGCCCTGCCCGCGCGTACGCCGCCGCCCGGTGCCCTCGAGCGCCCTGACCGCGCAGTACAGCGCGCGAATCACATCCGGCGATTGGTACGGACTGTCGACCGCGAACAACTCGCCGGTGAGCGGATTCACTCCGTTCGCGAGCGCCGACACGATCGCGTGTGCCCTTGCTTCTTCCATGATCGATCTCCCTATCGCGTAACTATTGCGCTCCGCCACGCAGTCTACGTGGGTGTGGTACTGTCGCCGCCGCGAAAAATCAGGCCCTTCATCGAAAAATTCGCAGCCAATTCGCCGCTCGTGCGCACCTTCGCCCTGTTCGTTGCCCTGCTGGCCCTCGCGCTGATCGTCGCGGCGGCGCTCACCTATCCAACCTGGCTGCTCGTCGGCACCGTCTCGGTCGAGCCCGTGCATCGCGTGATGAACCGGCTGGCGATGCTGCTCGCGCTCGTCGGTCTGATCGTCCTCACGCGCCGGCTCGGGCTGTCGAATCGCGCGGCGCTCGGCTACCGGCTGCCGGCCGCCGAGTTCTTCCGTCAGCTCGGCATCGGCTGGGCTGCGGGCGTCGGTTTGATGTTGCCGCTGGTTGCGTTGTTGCTCGCGCTCGATGTGCGGCAGATCAAGCCGGGTCTCGACGGCGACGTGCTGTCGATGGTCGCGCAGGGCCTGTTGTCCGGCCTGGTCGTCGCGTTCATCGAAGAAACCTTCTTTCGCGGCATCCTGTTCACAGCGGTCGCGCGCACTTCCAGCATCCGCGCTGCCATCGTCGCACCGAGCTTGTTGTACGCCGCATTACATTTCCTCGGCGGCAAGTTGCGTGTACCGCCGGAGCAGGTGTCATGGGAGCACGGCTTTCAAGTGCTGAGCCGGCTGTTCGAACGCTACGCGCAGCCGCTGGCGCTGGTCGATTCGTTCCTGGCGCTGTTCGCGCTCGGCGTCCTGCTCGCGCTCGTGCGCCTGCGCACCGGCGCGATCGCCGCGTGCATCGGCCTGCACGCGGCCGGCGTGTGCACGATTTTCGTTCTCCGCGACACGACGTCGATCAACGGCACGGCGCAGCTCGCGGGTATCGTCGGCACGTATGACGGCGTGATCGGCTGGGCAGCGTTCGTGTGGATCGCCGCGATCGGGGTCGCGTTCGCGATCTTGCAGAATCAGTCGTCGGAGTCGTCGTCGCGCGATTCCTGAATGTCCAGGCGCGACTGCAGCCAGTGCAGCCGCTCCGGTCCGTCGCGTAACTCGAGCAGCTCCTGCCGCTCGATCGGCGCCAGCGGCAGAATCTCCGCCAGCCGCATCCCGACCCACGTCGCGTCCTCGTAGGCAGGCGTAACTTCGCCGTAGGCCGGTCCGATCTGTTCCAGCGCGCGCCGCAACAACTCGGCGAGCACGGCATGCTGAGGCGGCACTTCCGCGCGCAGCTCGTCGTCGAGCCATTCGACTTGCGCCACGTTCAGGCCGTCGCTCTCCTGATGAGCGTGCACGATGCGAAAGCGCCGCTCCCCGCGCGCAGTGATCCCGAGCAAGCCGTCGTCGAGCTGCTCGAAATCGACGATGCGTGCGTGCGTGCCGATCGTCACGGTCTGCGCCGCGCCGCCCGCTTCGCGTCCCGCGACGATGAGTGCGACGCCGAAGCCGGAGTCCTCGCGCATGCAGCGGCTGACCATATCGAGATAGCGCGGCTCGAAAATTCGCAGCCGCAGCGGACCGCCGGGGAACAGCACAGTGTTCAGCGGAAACAGCGGCAGGGTTGCGTGAGTCGCGCTACGCATGATCTCCGCGAGATTACTTCTTGGCGAGCCGCTCCAGGAGCTTCTTGTGAATGCCGCCGAAACCGCCGTTCGACATGATGAGCACGTGATCGCCGGCGCTCAGGGTTTCACCCAGCGTCGCGACCAGCAGATCGAGATCCTTGGCGACCGCGGCACGCTCGCCGAGCGCAGCAACCGAGCCGGCGACGTCCCACGTTACGTTCGGTCCCTGGTATAGCCAGACGCGGTCGGCGCGTTCCAGCGACTTCGCCATCGCATCGCGATGCGTGCCGAGCTTCATCGTGTTCGAGCGCGGCTCGAGCACTGCGATCAGTCGCGCGCTGCCGATACGTCGACGCAGCGCGTCGATCGTGACTTCGATCGCGGTCGGGTGATGCGCAAAATCGTCGTAGACGGTGATGCCGCCGACCACGCCGCGCACTTCGAGCCTGCGGCGCACGCCGCGGAATTCCTTGAGCGCGGCAATTGCAGTCTCCATCGAGACGCCCGCGTGACGTGCGGCAAGCACGGCGGCGAGCGCATTCTCGGCGTTGTGCCGCCCGAGCATCTGCCATTGCACGTCCAGGACGCGCCGATTGCCTTCCATGATCGCGAACGTGGAGTAATCGCCGTCCGGCGGAGCAGCGGCGTACCAGTTGGTATCGCTGCTGACAGTTCCGGCAAAGCGCTCGACCGGCGTCCAGCAACCCATGTCGATCACTCGCATCACGTTGGCATCGCCGGCATTGGCGACGACCAGGCCGTTCCGCGGCACCATGCGCAGGAGCTGATGGAACTGCCATTGGATCGAGGCGACGTCGGGATAGATATCGGCGTGGTCGTGCTCGAGGTTGTTGAGCACCGCGGTGCGCGGCCGGTAGTGCACGAACTTGGCGCGCTTGTCGAAGAAGGCGGTGTCGTACTCATCCGCTTCGACCACGAAGTGTCGGCCGCCGCCGAGGCGCGCCGTGACGTTGAAGTTGCCGGGGACGCCGCCGATCAGGAATCCGGGATCGAGGCCGGCGTGCTCGAGGATCCACGCCAGGATGCTCGAAGTCGTGGTCTTGCCGTGCGTGCCGGCGACCGCGAGCGTCCAACGGCCGGCGAGAACGTGCCGCGCCAGCCATTCGGGCCCGGAGGTGTAAGGGATACCGCTCTCCAGCAACGCCTCCACCAGCGCGTTGCCGCGGCTCATCACGTTGCCGACCACGACGACGTCCGGCCGCAGCTGCAGTTGTTGCGGATCGTAGCCTTCGATCAGCTCGATGCCGAGCGCGACGAGCTGATCGGACATCGGCGGATAGACGTTCTGATCCGAGCCGGTGACACGATGGCCGCTGGCGCGCGCCAGCGCGGCGATGCCGCCCATGAACGTGCCGCAGATCCCGAGAATGTGAACGTGCATAATTGCGGCGGATTGTACACGCACGCACATGTCAGCCACGCCGCCGGTCACCACTGCCGCTGATCTCTCCGCCGCGCTCGCTCGGCTCGCGCCCGACGATTTCGTCGCGCTCGACACCGAGTTCATGCGCGAGAGCACGTACTTCCCCAAGCTGTGCCTGATCCAGGCAGCGACGTCCGCTGCGTGCGCTGTGCTCGATCCGCTGGCACTGCCCGATCTCGAATCGCTGTGGCAATTCCTCGGGTCGCGTGCGCGCACCAAGGTACTGCACGCGGCACGCCAGGACCTGGAAGTGCTGACGACGGCGACGCGAGGTCAGCCGGTGCCCGGGCCGATCTTCGACACGCAGATCGCGGCAGCGCTGCTCGGCTATCCGGCGCAGATCGGCTATGGCTCGCTCGTCGCGGAGCGGCTCGGCCACACGCTCGCGAAAGGACACACGCGCACCGACTGGACGCGCCGGCCGCTCACGCCGGAACAACTGCAGTACGCCGAAGACGACGTACGCTATCTCGTCCCCTTGTATCTGGATCTGCGCCAGGCGCTGGAAGCTGCGGGACGACTCGACTGGTTGTACGAGGAGACCCTCGAGTTCGAGCGGCTCGACTTGCATCGGACCGAGCCAGAGGCAGCGTGGCGCCGGCTCAAGGGACTCGATCGCCTGCAGCCGCAGCAACGCGCGACTGCGAAGCTGCTCGCGCAATGGCGCGAAGCCGCGGCGATCAAGCACGACAAGCCGCGCGGCTGGATTCTCGCCGACGATGCGCTGCGCGAGATTGCCGAGCGTCTGCCCGGCACGATTCGCGACCTGGAATCGATCCGCAACCTGCCGCCCGGCGTGGTGCGCCGACGCGGCGAGGAATTGATGGCGGTCATCGAACGTGGACGCGGCGAGGCGGCAAACGAAGCGGCCGCGAGCAATCCGCCGCGACCTCAGCCGCACCAGTTGGCGCTGGTCACGAAGCTGATGAACATTGCACGCGAGACGGCGCAGCACGCGAAGATCAACGCCGAAGCGCTGGTCACGCGCCGCGATATCGAGCAGCTGGTATTTGCACGCCGCACCGAGCACCTGTTGAGCGGCTGGCGACGCGAGATCATCGGCGAGCCGCTGCTCGCCGCTGCACGAGAATCGGGACTGGAGATTCCGACGGAATAGAAACCTGTAGGTCGGGCTTCAGCCCGACTCTTCTTCCTCGCACGGATTGTCGGGCTATAGCCCGACCTACAGTCACCTACGCCGAGCTTTGCTCGTACGCGGCGCCTTGCGCTTCGCGGTCTTGCGACGAACCGTTCGCTTCGCCGCGGTCTTGCGTGCTGCCTTACGCGTCGGCTTGCGACGCGCCTTGGTTGCCTTCTTCGCCGGACTGGCCTTCTTCTTTTTCGTCGCAGCGCTACGCACTTTGCGCGTCGTGACCTTCACCTTCTCGGCAGGCACTGGCTTCGTCAGCGCGGCAGCTTCCATGCGCTCGAACACTGCGTCGAGCTCGCCCTCACCCGCCACGACGCGCAGCTGACCGAGCTTGGCGTAGTGCTCGATCAACGGCTGTGTCTGCGTTGCGTAGACTTCGAGTCGTTTCGCGACGACCTCTTCCTTGTCGTCCGGACGCTGGTAGAGCTGCGCGTTGTCTTTCGCGCACGTGCTCACACCCGGCGGCAAGGAATGAACGTTGTACACGGTGCCGCACGTCGGACAGGTGCGACGTCCGGCAAGCCGCTTCACCAGCGTCTCTTTGCGGACGTCGAGCTGCAGCACTGCATCGACGGGCTGGCCGAGCTCCTTCAGCAATGCGTTGAGCGAATTCGCCTGGTCGATGTTGCGGGGAAACCCGTCGAGGATGAAGCCGCGCGCGGCATCGGGCCGGCGCAGCCGATCGCGGATCAGGCCGAGCACGATGTCGTCCGAGACCAGTTGACCGGAGTCCATCACCGACTTCGCCTTGAGGCCGAGCTCGGTCCCGCGCGCGACTGCGTCGCGCAGCAGATCGCCGGAGGAGACTTGCGGCACGCCGTATTTGGCCTGCAGGCGCTGCGCCTGCGTGCCCTTGCCCGAACCGGGCGCCCCCAGCAACACGATCCGCATAGTCCGTCCGACCCTCCCCAAAGGGGCGCTACCCTACAGAAAGACCGGCCGGGGGCCAACTGGCATCAGGGTTTGCGCTATCCTTCCGCGCCCCGCACGGGGCACCCAGAACTGGCCCAAAAACAAGGTCTCCCAATGCCCGCAGCCAAGCCCCGCAATGCCTTCTATGCCCAGTCCGGCGGCGTCACCGCTGTGATCAACGCCTCCGCCTGCGGCGTCATCGAGACGTGCCGCAAGCACAAGAATCGCATCGCCAAGGTATACGCAGGCCGGCACGGCATCGTCGGCGCCCTGACCGAGGACCTGATCGACACGAGCAAGGAGTCCGCGGCCGCGATCCGCGCGCTGCGCCACACACCTTCCGGCGCCTTCGGCTCGGCACGCTACAAGCTCAAGAAGTTCGAAGATAACCCGGCGCAGTACGAGCGCCTGATCGAAGTCTTCAAGGCGCACGCCATCGGCTACTTCTTCTACAACGGCGGCGGCGACTCCGCCGACACGTGCCTCAAGGTCGCGCAGCTCGCCGACCAGCGCGGCGTGCCGATCCAGGCGATCCACGTGCCCAAGACCGTCGACAACGATCTGCCGATCACCGACTGCTGCCCGGGTTTCGGCTCGGTGGCGAAGTACGTCGCGGTGTCGATTCGCGAAGCGGGCTTCGACGTCGCCTCGATGGCAAAGACCTCGACCAAAGTCTTCATCATGGAAGTGATGGGCCGGCACGCCGGTTGGATCGCTGCGGCGGGCGGTCTCGCCGCTGAAAAAACCGGCGATGCGCCGCACATCATCCTGTTTCCGGAAATCGCCTTCGACGAAGAAAAATTCTGCGCACGCGTGCAAGAGTGCGTGGAGAAGTTCGGCTACTGCGCGGTGGTCGTCTCGGAAGGCGTCAAGAATTCCGCAGGAAAATTCCTTTCGGATGCTGGCCTGCGCGATGCATTCGGACATGCACAGCTCGGCGGCGTCGCGCCCGTGATCGCGCAGCTGGTGAAGTCCAGGCTCAACTACAAGTATCACTGGGCGGTTGCCGATTACCTGCAGCGAGCCGCACGCCACATCGCTTCCAAGGTCGACGTCGATCAGGCCTACGCCGTCGGCAAAGCCGCGGTGGAGCTCGCGCTGAAAGGCCAGAACTCGGTGATGCCGACGATCGTTCGCACTGCAGACAAACCGTACAAGTGGAAGATCGGCACGGCGCCGCTGGCCGAGGTCGCGAACAAGGAAAAGATGCTGCCGCGTGACTACATCACCGAGGACGGTTTCCACATCACGGCCAAGGGGCGCCGCTATCTGCTGCCACTGATCAAGGGCGAGGATTACCCGCCCTACAAGGACGGCCTGCCGCAGTACGTGACGCTCAAGAACGCGCCGGTCCGCAAGAAGCTGGCCGAACCCTTTGTGGTATAGTTCCGCGCCTTTTTTCAGGCATCCCGCACAACGCAGCCCCTTAAGAGGGAGGAAATTTTGATGTCCACCAGTGTCGCGCTTTGGCTCGCGATCAGCGCCGGCGTGCTCGCCGTGCTCTACGGCGTGTTCTCGGTCGGCTGGATCAACAAGCAACCCGCCGGCACCGCGCGCATGCAGGAAATTGCCGCCGCCATTCAGGCCGGCGCGCGCGCCTACCTCAATCGCCAGTACACGACGATCGGCATCGTCGGCGTCGTGCTGCTCGTCGTGCTCGGGTTCGCGCTCGATTGGCAGACCGCGGGCGGCTTCGCCGTCGGCGCGGTGCTTTCCGGCATGGCCGGCTTCATCGGCATGAACGTCTCGGTGCGCGCCAACGTGCGCACGGCCCAGGCAGCGAGCGTCGGTCTGAACCCGGCACTCGCGGTCGCATTCCGCGGCGGTGCCATCACCGGCATGCTGGTCGTCGGACTCGGCCTGATCGGCGTCGCCGGTTACTTCGGGCTGCTCGGCGCGGACAAAGATGCGCTGCACGCGCTGGTCGGCCTCGCCTTCGGCGGCTCGCTGATCTCGATCTTCGCGCGACTCGGCGGCGGCATCTTCACCAAGGGCGCCGATGTCGGCGCCGACCTCGTCGGCAAAGTCGAAGCCGGCATTCCGGAAGACGATCCGCGTAACCCGGCGGTCATCGCCGACAACGTCGGCGACAACGTCGGTGACTGCGCCGGCATGGCTGCAGACTTGTTCGAAACCTATGCGGTCACGATCGTTGCGACGATGGTGCTCGGCGGCTTGGTGTTCAAGGCGGCCGACGGCGGCCTCGACATCCGTTACGTGATCTTCCCGCTGGTGCTTGGTGCGGTGTCGATCGTCGCGTCGATCGTCGGCACGTTCTTCGTGAAAGCAAGCGAAGGCGGCAAGATCATGAACGCGCTGTATCGCGGCACCGCCGTGTCCGGCGTGATCGCGCTCATCGCGTTCTTCTTCGTCACGCCGCGTGTGCTCGGCGAAGGCTCGATGAATCTGTTCTGGTGCGCCGTGATCGGCCTCGGCCTCACGGCCGCGCTGATCTGGATCACCGAGTACTACACTGCGACCGAGTTCAAGCCAGTGCGCGGCGTGGCCGCTGCTTCGCAGACGGGTCACGGCACGAACGTGATCGCGGGTCTCGCCGTGTCGATGCGCTCGACCGCGTGGCCGGTGCTTGCGGTGTGTGCTGCGATCTGGGGTTCGTATCACCTCGGCAATCTGTACGGCATTGCCATCGCTGCAACGGCGATGTTGTCGATGGCCGGCATGATCGTCGCGCTCGACGCATACGGTCCGATCACCGACAACGGTGGCGGCATCGCCGAGATGTCGGGCCTGCCGAAGGACGTGCGCAAGATCACCGACGCGCTCGACGCGGTTGGTAACACGACGAAAGCTGTGACCAAGGGTTATGCGATCGGCTCGGCCGGCCTCGCCGCGCTGGTGCTGTTCGCGGACTACACCCACAACCTCGACGCGCTGGGCAAACTGCAGGCGTTCAGCCTGTCGGATCCGGCGGTGATCATCGGTCTGTTCATCGGCGGTCTCGTGCCGTACCTGTTCGGCGCGATGGCGATGGAAGCAGTCGGCCGCGCGGCCGGCTCGGTCGTCGTCGAAGTGCGCCGTCAGTTCCGTGAGATCAAAGGAATCATGGAAGGCACGGGCAAGCCGGATTACTCGAAGGCGGTCGACATGCTGACGCGCGCGGCGATCAAGGAAATGATCGTGCCGTCGTTGCTGCCGATCCTGGTGCCGGTGATCGTGGCGTTCGGCATGAACTACCTGATGGGACCTGGCGCCGGTATTCGCGCGCTGGGCGGATTGCTGATCGGTACGATCGTCACCGGATTGTTCGTGGCCATCTCGATGTGCACGGGCGGCGGCGCGTGGGACAACGCGAAGAAGTACATCGAGGAAGGTAACTTCGGCGGCAAGGGCTCCGAAACGCACAAGGCGGCGGTCACGGGCGATACTGTCGGCGATCCGTACAAAGACACAGCGGGGCCGGCGATCAATCCGTTGATCAAGATCATCAACATCGTGGCGCTGTTGCTGGTGCCGCTGCTGTAACGCTGATCCTTTCTTCTACTCTGTAACAAGCGGCGCAGTCTTAACCGACTGCGCCGTTCTCTTTCGCGTAGCGACGCGCTCTCCTGAGCCGCGTGGGGATTGGGGTGGTCGTCTTCGCCCCACCGCCGGTGGTCGTCCCACCGGTGGAGTTGACGACCACTTTGCACGCTCACTTCACCACCGACGCGGCGCGTTGTTACTCAGCTCAAGCCATCAGCCGAGCAAATGTTGCGGGCACCCATCTCCGAATCCACGCTGCCCTCAATGACGCAAGGGCGAGACGAGCCAGCCCCAAGCCCCACGCGGCTGCGGCCGTAGGCGCGCGTCGCAAAGCGATCAGCGCGTGATCGCGCGTTCTTTCAGGAAGGCGTTGATCTTTTCGAGGTCGGCGCGGTCGAGAGTGCCGGTGGCGAGCTGCAGGTTGAGGACGTTGAGGATGTAGTCGTAACGGCTGCGCGAGTAGTTCGTCTGCGCGTCGAAGAGTTGGCGGCGGGATTGCAGCACGTCGACCGTCGTGCGCGTGCCGACTTCGAAGCCAGCTTCGGTGGCTTGCAGGGCGGTGCGGCTGGATTCGAGGGCCTGCTTGGAGGCGCGCACGCGGGACATTTCGCTGAGGACGCCGAGGTACGCGTCGCGGGCGGCGCGTTCGGTTTCGCGATTGGTGCGTTCGAGGCGCTCGCGCGCGGCGCGGTGCAGATAGACGCGCTGACGCACGAGTGAGGACGTTGCGCCGCCGGAGTAGATGGGCACCGTCACCTGGATGCCGATCGAGTCGGTTTTCTGCGATTGATCTGCGGGGCTGCCGATGGGGCTGCCGTTGACGTTGCGGCTCACCTGGTCGCCGTTGAAGTCCTGGTCGTCGCGGCTCGCGACGATGTCGAAGCTCGGCAGGTGGCCGGAGCGAGCGACGGTTACGTCCTGCTTCGCGATGTCGGTGGCGAGGCGAGCGGAGATCACGCGCAGGTTTTGATCCAGTGCGGAGGTGACCCACTGCTCTTCGTCAGCGGGAGCCGGCGATTCGAGCGGCAGGTCGTCGATGGGACCGGCGAGGCTGTCGAACGATTCGCCCGTGAGCTCGCGCAACAGTTCCTGTGCGGTAGCCAGAGCGCGTTTCGCTTGAATGACGGCGGCGGCAGCCTGATCGTGTGCGGCCCGTGCTTCCTGAACGTCGGTGATGGCGATCAAGCCGACTTCGAAGCGCTTGTCCGCTTGCTCGAGCTGGCGCGAGAACGCTTCGAGGGTCGCCTGCGCGGCATCGACGGTGTCTTGCGCGGCGAGCACGTCGAAATAGCGTTGCGAGGTGCGCAGGATCAGATCCTGTTGCGCGGCCTGGTAGTCAGCTTCCGCCTGCGCGACCTGTGCGTCGGCACGACGCAGCGCGGCCCATTGATCCCAGTGGAACAGTGACTGCCGCAGCGTCAGGTCGTACTGGCGCGCCTTGTAGTCGCTGTCGGTATTGATGTCGCGAGGAACCAGGACGCTGTTCGGATCGCTGGGAACTGCCGGCGTGAGCGTCGTCCGCGAGAATTCCTGACTCACGTCACTGTACGAGCCGCTCGCGTTGAATTGCGGCAGCAGTGCCGCGAGCGCCTGCGGCTTCGATTCGCGACTGGCCAGGCGGTTCGCATCCGCTTCGCGAATCTGCGGGTCGTTCTGCAGCGCCCGCTCGTAGACGCTCAGAAGATCGGCCGCCTGAAGGGCGCCGGCGAACAGCGTGAGACCGCAAGCCGCAAGGATCCGCGCACGTAGAGTCATTTTGTTGGTTCCCGTCGGCGCCTCACGGGCGCCGGTTGCTTCAGCAAAGTCGCGCAATGATGACACGACCGCGATTTAATTTTAGGAGCGACCGGCAAACAGCAAGCTGCGACCGGCGGCCCCGCTGGCGGACACCTCGGACACCCGTTCGATACTGAACGGCCCGCAGTTGGACGCGTCAGTAGGTCGGGATGGTTGCATCCAGTTCGCGGGACCAGGCCAGGATGCCGCCGGCAAGATTGACCGCCTGGAAACCGTTTTGTTGCAGGAAGTTCGCCACCTGCAAACTTCTGCGACCCGAGCGACACAGCACGACGACCTCGCGGTTGCGGTCGAGCTCGCCGAGACGATCGGCCACCTCGCCCATCGGAATGTGGACGACGTCCGGCACGCTGGCCACGCCCAGCTCCCACTCCTCGCGAACGTCAAGCAACGTCAGCGACTCGCCGCGCGAGCGGCGTTCGACGAATTCGGACGGCGTGATTTCGGCGACGGCCATGGCGAATGACTGCAAGACCCGGGTGGGGGCGAAAGGTTACAGGATCAGAACACGAATGCCGATGGCCGGGCCGCGTTGATCAGCGGCTCGACGACGGTCTCGAACAACGCCTGACGCTGCCACTCGCGTTCGCCGACGCGCACGACGCGCCACGCTTCCATGATCGGCGCCTGGCCGACGACGGCGAACAGCCGTCCGCCGATGCGCAGTGCCTGCTGGAAGCGCTCATCGTAGATCGGCAGCGAGCCGGTCACGGCGATCACGTCGTAGGTGGACTGCTCGTTCAGCTGCATGGCATCTGCGGCTTCCACCGACACGTTATTGATCCGAGCCGCCAGCAGATTGGCGCGCGCCTGCTCGGCGAGCTCGGGGAAGATCTCCAGCGAGCGCACGCGCGAGGCGAGCCTGCCGAGACAGGCAGAGAGGTAGCCGCTGCCCGCGCCCACTTCCAGAGCGACGTCGCCCTCGCCGACCGCGAGCGCCTGGAGAATGCGCCCGTGCACCTTCGCCGGCAGCATCGTCTGACCGTGTGCCAGCGGGATCACCGAATCGGCGAACGCCACGTCGCGGTAACGCAGCGGCGCGAATTCTTCGCGCTGCACCTGGAGCATCGTCTGCAGGACCTTTTCATCGAGCACGTCCCAGGCACGGACCTGCTGCTCGACCATCTGCTCGCGCGCGGCTTGGAGATTCATCGGCAAAGTCGTCATGGCAAAACGCGGGCCGCAAAGGGTACGAACTTTGATTACGTCATACAAGCTTATGGTGAACCCGAGATCGCGGCCGAATGCGCCACGATCGTGCAAATCGCCGCGTACAATATGGTCAATCCGCGCGTCATCCACCAGGAGCGTTCGTTATGCTCCCCGAACGAGAATCCAGATGTTGCGCGTAAGTTCGCCGTTGCTGATCAAGTTGCCGCGGTGCGGGGCGGCAATCCCAAGCAGATCGCGCAAACGAAGGGGATGCAGGACACGACCGGCGGTTCAATGTGGGCGCCCTTTTAGGGACTTTGGCTAGTGTTTTGGCTTTCGCAGTTATGGTGCTGCTCGGCGTCCTCGTTTGGCGCGAGCGTCGCGCCGCTGCATTGACGCGCGCCGCAGATCAGCTCGACGGTATCGTGCGCGACAGTCGCTTCGCCGAGCGCGTGCGCACCGGCGGTCCCGCCGGCCGACTCGCCGACAACGCCAACCGCCTGCTCGAACATCTGGCGATGAAGGATCTGATGATCAACGAGCGCGAGCGCTCGCTGGTCGGTCTGCTTGGCGGCCTCCACGAAGCGCTCGCCGTCCATCGCGAACACGTCGTATTCGCGAACGATCGGTTCGCAGCGCTGGTCGGCAGCAACGACGCGCGGCGGCTCGAAGGCAAGTCGGTTTCCGAGCTCGTCCATCCCGACTACACCGATCTCGTGCGCGAGCATCTGCGTCGCTCGCTCGCCGGCGAGCCGGGTCTCGAACGCCTGGAAGTCGAGCTGCACCCACAGTCGGGGCAAACTGCGCGCGCCGAGCTGTCGGCCGTCCGCATCGACTACCAGGGCGGCCCGGCGTTGCTGCTCAATCTCGTCGAAATGGGTCCGCGCGCCGCAGCCGTGCCGCTGCCGTCGCGCTCCCGCCCGACCGCATGGGAAACGCTCGATTCGCTCGGCGAAGGCGTCATCACGACGGACGTCAGTGGCCGGATCGACTACGTGAATCAGGTCGGCGAGCAGCTGATCGGCGTCAGCGCGGTCGACGCGCTCGGCAAGAGCATCACCGACATCATCACGCTGCTCGACGAAGGCGACCGCCGCTCGCTCGGCGATCCGGTACGGCATTGCCTGACCACGCAGTCGAAAGTGACAGTCGGCCGGCGCGGTCTGATGATTTTGCGCGGCGGCGGTGAGGAGCGGTCGGTCGAGCTGACGGTAACGCCACTGCGCTCGCAGAAGGGCGACCTGATCGGCACGGTGATCGTGGTCAGAGATGTCAGCGAGCTGCGCGGCATCACGCGCCAGATGTCGTATCAGGCGAGTCACGACGCGCTCACCGGGCTGGTCAACCGTCGCGAGTTCGAGCGGCGTCTCGAAGAAGCGCTCGAGATGGCGCACTCGAACGAATCGCGCAACGTGCTGTGCTATCTCGACCTCGATCGCTTCAAGGTCGTCAACGACAGCTGCGGTCACATGGCCGGCGACGGCATGCTGCGCGAGGTCGCAGCGCTGATCAAAGAGACTGTTCGCGATTCCGACACCGTCGGGCGCCTCGGCGGCGACGAATTCGGCCTGCTGCTCTCCGGCTGTCCGCTGGAGAAGGCGCGGCAGATTGCCGATGACGTCGTCAACAAGGTCAACGACTATCGCTTCGTGTGGAAGGACAAGATCTTCAACATCGGCGTGAGCGTCGGCCTGATCGAAATCTCGCGCGAGAGCGGCGCGCCCGAAGAAGTCATGAGCGCCGCGGATTCCGCGTGCTACGTCGCGAAGCGTCAGGGCAACCACGTCCACGTCTACTCGGCGCGCGACGAGGCCGTGGCGCGCCATCGCGGCGAGATCCAGTGGCTGCAGCGGCTGCAGTCCGCCCTGAAAGAAAACCGCTTCGAGCTGATGGCGCAGACGATCGTCGCAACGACGATGGAAGCTACGGCAACCGCAGGCCCGGCGCTGGAAATCCTGCTCCGACTGCAGGATGACAGCGTACCCGGCGGTATCTCGCCAGCCGAGTTCCTGCGCGCCGCCGAGCGCTATCGGCTGATGTCCGACGTCGACCGCTGGGTCGTGCAGACGACGCTGACCGCGCTCGGCCGCGGCGGCATCCGCCTGCCGCCGAACCGCAGCCTCGCGATCAACCTGTCGGGTCAGACGCTCGGCGATCCGACGTTCCTCGAATACGTCGTCGACGTGCTCGACCGCACCGGCGTGCTGCCCACGCAGCTGTGCTTCGAAGTCACCGAGAAGTCCGTGATCACGAACATCGAGCACGCACAGCGCTTCATCGGCGTGCTGCACGGCATGGGCTGC
Organism: Steroidobacteraceae bacterium; assembly: GCA_035493235.1. GTDB lineage: Bacteria > Pseudomonadota > Gammaproteobacteria > Steroidobacterales > Steroidobacteraceae > Steroidobacter. The sequence goes on along the minus strand of DATJIP010000050.1, from coordinate 53,167 downwards.
CAGTTCGCGCTGGACGACTTCGGCCGCGGCCTGTCCTCGTTCGGCAACTTGAAGAACCTGTCGCTCGACTACCTGAAGATCGACGGCACCTTCATCCGCAACCTTGCCGTCGATTCCGTGAACCAGGCGATGGTCGCAGCGATGATCAAGCTGGCGCGCACGCTGAACTTCCAGGTGATCGCCGAGCAGGTCGAGGACGCCGGCGCGTTCGAAGCGGCGAAGCGCATGGGCGTCGATTTCGTGCAGGGCTATCACCTCGGCCGCCCGCAACCCCTCGCCCGCGCTGCAGCCACGCCGACAAGTCGCGCCTCCGCGTAGGTCTTTCCCAACTCCCGGGAACGACCGCCAGCAAAGCGGCGTATCATCGGGACAACCGCTCTCCACGGGAATCTCCGATGATGGAACTGTCGCTCACGGTCAATGGCCGGCGCTGCACCGTGCACGTCGATCCTGCAACCACGCTGGTGGAAGTGCTGCGCGACGAGCTCGGCCTCACCGGCACCAAGATCGGCTGCGACCGCGGCGCCTGCTCGGCGTGCACGGTCTGGATCGATGGTGAAGTCGCCGCGAGCTGCATGACCTTTGCACTCGATGCACGCGACAAGCAAGTCACCACGATCGAGGGACTCGCGCAAGGTGAGCAGCTCCATCCGGTACAGCAGGCGTTCGTCGAGCACGACGCCTTGCAATGCGGCTTCTGCACGCCGGGCATGGTCATGAGCTGCGCGCATCTCGTCGAGCGCAATCCGGACTGCAATCTCGATGACGTGCGCGGCGCAGTGAGCGGGCATCTGTGCCGCTGCGGCGCCTACCCCAACATCTTCAAAGCGACGTTGGCGGCGGCAGCGGCTGTGCGCCAGAGCAAGAACGGAGGCGGCACATGAGCGCTCCAGATGCACGCGAGAGTAGCACCGTTCTGACCGGCATCGTCGGCGACACGCTGCAGCCGATTGCACACGAAATTCCTCGCGGCGAGCCGCCTGCGTTGCCGCCGAACTCGGAGCTGCGCGTCATCGGCAAGCGCGTCAACCGTGTCGATGCCGTTCCGAAGGTTACGGGCCAGGCGCGTTACACGTACGACGTGCGACTGCCCGGCATGCTGTACGCACGCATCGTGAGCAGCACCGTGCCGCACGCTCGCATCAAGTCGATCGACACATCGGCGGCGGAGGCTTATCCCGGCGTCAAAGCCGTGCACATTCTCGATCGCGTCCTGTCGATCGCTCAGCTGCGCGATCCCAGCATCGAGGCGAACGAACGCTTTCCGCTCGTGCGCTATCACGGTCAGCCGATCGCGGCTGTCGCCGCGGTCAGCATGCGAGTTGCGAAGGCCGCCGCGAAACTCGTGCGCATTGAATATGAGCGTCTGCCGCACGTCACGATGCTGGAAGCAGCGATGCGGGACGACGCTCCAGTCGTCTTTCCCGGACCGACGGAGCAAGCAGCGACTGCAGGCGGTGGCGGTGCCGCTCCGGGCTTGCCGCAGAAAGGCAACTTACGTGGCCCAGCACGCGGCGGTCTTGGCGGCGGTGGGCGCGGCGACGTGCAGCAAGGTTTCGCGCAGGCCGATCACATAGTCACGTGTGAATACCGCACGCAGGTGCAGACGCACGTGCCGATGGAAACTCACGGTCTCGTTGCCGACTGGCGCGACGAGGAATTGACGCTCTATGCCTCCACCCAGTACACGCTCAGCGTGCGCGACGATGCCGCGAGCGTGTTCGGGCTGCCGAAGGAAAAGATTCGCGTGATCAGCGAGTACACCGGCGGCGGCTTCGGCGCGAAGTTCGGCATCGGCAATTACGGCGCGCTCGCAATTCATCTGTCGCGCAAGGCCCGAGCGCCGGTGCGGCTCGTGCTCGATCGCCGCGAGGAGCACGTCACTGTCGGCAACCGACCCAGCACCGTTCAGCGCCTGAAGCTGGGTGCCAAACGCGACGGAACCGTCACAACACTGCACGTCGAGAGTTATGGCACCGGCGGCGTGGCTGCGGGCGCCGGCGTCGGCTTCTGCCACACCGCCATGTATCCGATCCCGAATGTCGCGACCGAACACTACGACGTGTTCACCGACGCCGGCCCGAGCGCTGCCTTCCGCGCGCCAGGCCAAGTGCAAGGAATCTTCGCGCTCGAGCAGGCGCTCGACGAAATGGCTCATGCAATCGGCATGGACCCAGTGGCACTGCGCGAGAAGCTCGATACGAACGACACCGACGATGCGCGCGCCCGCAAGGCTGAGCGACGCATCGGTGCCGAGCGCGCCGGCTGGTCACAACGCCGGCCGACAGCTGCCGATGCGGGCACAGTCAAGCGCGGACTCGGAATGGCGCAATCGCAGTGGGCGTACATCGTCCATGGCGGCCCGACGACCTGCGAAGTGCGGATTCGCGGCGACGGCTCCGTCATCGCACTCTGCGGCGCACAGGACATCGGCACCGGCACGCGCACGGTCATGGCACAAACCGTAGCGGAAGAGCTTGGACTCCGAGTGGAGGATGTGGACACGCGCATCGGCGACTCGCGCTATCCGCCCGGCCCCGCGTCTGGAGGGAGCCGTGTCACTGGCTCGCTAACGCCGGCAGCACGCAATGCTGCGCATCTCGCCGCGCGCGATCTGGCCGCTCGAGTTGCACCATCGCTCAATGCGAAGCCGGAAGAAATCGTCTTTCAGGACGGTCGCATCTTCGCGCGCGGCCGCCCGGACAGCGGAGTGAAGTTCGCGGCGGCCGTGCGCAAAGCGAACTTTGATGAGATCGTGCACCGGGCTGACCGGCGCGAAGACTACGAAGGCTATCGCGCGAAGTTCGGCGAACTGCACATCAGCCGCCACGGCATCGGCGGTGTGCAGTTCGCGGAGATCGCAGTCGACACCGAGACCGGCGTCGTCAAGGTGGAACGCGTCGTCGCGGTTCACGACTGCGGCCGGCCGATCAATCCGAAGCTGATCGAAAGCCAGATCTACGGCGGCGTGATCCAGGGCGTCAGCTATGCGCTGTACGAGGAACGGCATCTCGATCCGCACACCGGCGTGCAGCTCAATGCGAACATCGATCAATACAAGATCGTCGGCGCGCGCGAGACGCCCTCGATCGAAGTGCATCTCATCGAGCAACTCGGCCGCCAGTCGTCGACGGACGCGCGCGGCGTCGCTGAGCCGGCGAACGTCGCCACCGCCGCGGCTATTGCCAACGCGTTCTACAACGCGACCGGCAAGCGGATTCGCACGTTGCCGATGACATCTGCCAACGTGCTTGCCGCGCTGCGCGCCGAGGATCAGCCATGAGCAGCCTGCAGTGGATCGACGCGAAATCGGTGGAAGAAGCCGTGTCGTTGCTGGCGAGGGATGAGGGCGGCACGACGATCGCCAAAGCGGGCGGCATGGATCTGCTCGATCTCCTGAAGGAAGGCATCATCGCGCCAGCGCGGATCGTCAATCTGCAACGCATCGATGCGCTGCGCGGTGTGCGACTCGACGACGCCGCAGGCCTGCGCCTCGGCGCGCTGACGACGCTCGCCGAGATCGCGAGTCACGTGTCTATTCGAGAGCGCTACCCGGCGCTGGCGGCAGCGGCCGCGCACGCCGCGACTCCGCAGGTTCGGAACGCCGCGACGATCGGCGGCAACCTGCTGCAGCGACCGCGCGACTGGTACTTCCGCAATGAGCTGTACCACGGAGCGCGTGAGGAAGTCGGTCGGGAGCAATCGCAGTACGGTGCAATCTTCGACAACGCGAAGAGCACGATGGTGCATGCATCGACGCCGGCGACAGCATTGCTGGCGTACGGCGCCAGCGTTCATGTCGTCGGCAAGTCGAGCAGGGCGCGCACGATCGCTCTCGGCGATTTCCTGCTGCCACCGGATTTCGACCGCGATCGCGACACGACACTCGGCAGAGACGAGGTACTCACGCACATTACTGTGCCGCCACTTTCGGCCAATACTCGCGCCGCGTATCACAAGCAAACAGAGCGCGACAGCTACGACTGGCCGATCTGCGACGTCGCAGTCGTGCTCACTCTGGCGAATCGCAAGGTGGAGGCCGCAAGGATCGTTGCGGGTGCCGTGGCACCAGTCCCCCGCCGCATGACCGCGAGCGAAGAACTCCTGCGCGGTCGCGAGATCGACGCGACCATCGCGGCCGAGGCTGGACGCGCCGCCGTTCGCGGCGCGACGCCGACCGAGCAGAACAGTTACAAGGTTCCGGTGTTGGAGGCCGTAATCAGGCGGACGATCTTAGCCGCGATGGCCTAGCAGACGCGCCGGCAGGAACAGCAGTGCCTTGATGAACGCGAGCACTGCTCCAAGCAGCACGCCGACGATCCTGAACGGGATCGACAGTAGCCACAGGAGCGGCAGCAGGAACACGAGCGCGATCGCCAGCGGCCAAGCGATGACGAACAACAGGCACCAGGCGAGCACTACCAGTACGAATTGCATCTGACGCTCCGATCCGATCCACGAGACCGGAGCATCATAGGGCAGCCGTGCGCTGCGCGGGGAACGACTGGCCGGTCAGCCGCCGCGGGTGACCGGCATCGCAACCTCCTCAGCCGACTTGCCGAGATACTTCGCGAGTTCCAGCTTCGCGATGGCGTTGCGATGAACCTCGTCCGGACCGTCGGCGATGCGCAGCGTGCGCTGGCCCGCCCACAGTTGCGCGAGCGGGAAGTCCGACGTCACGCCGCCGGCGCCGTGCGCCTGGATCGCCCAGTCGATCACCTGCAGCGTCATGTTCGGCACGATGACCTTGATCATCGCGATTTCCTTGCGCGCCACCTTGTTGCCGACCGTATCCATCAGGTACGCGGCGTTCAGCACCATCAGGCGCGCCTGATCGATCATGCAACGCGACTCGGCGATGCGCTCGTGCCAGACCGACTGCGAGGAAATCGGCTTGCCGAACGCGACGCGCGAAGTGAGGCGCTGGCACATCAGCTCGAGTGCGCGCTCGGCGACGCCGATCGAGCGCATGCAGTGATGGATGCGACCCGGGCCGAGTCGGCCCTGTGCGATCTCGAAGCCGCGGCCTTCGCCGAGCAGCAGGTTGCTCGCCGGCACACGCACGTTCTCCAGCAGCACTTCGGCATGGCCATGCGGCGCGTCGTCGTAGCCGAACACCGGCAGGTGCCGCAGCACTTTCACGCCGGCCGTGTCGGCAGGCACGAGGATCATCGACTGCTGGCGATGACGGTCCTCGTCCACGTTGGTCTTGCCCATCAGGATGAAGATCTTGCAGCGCGGATCGTTGGCGCCGCTCGACCACCACTTGCGGCCGTTGATCACGTAGTCGTTGCCGTCACGCTTGATGCTGCAGGAGATGTTGGTCGCATCCGAGGACGCGACCGCAGGCTCGGTCATCAGGAACGCCGAGCGGATCTGTCCGGCGAGCAGCGGCTCCAGCCAGCGATCCTTCTGCTCTTCGGTGCCGTAGCGCTCGATCGTCTCCATGTTGCCCGTGTCCGGCGCGGCGCAGTTGAACACCTCCGGCGCCCACGGCACGCGGCCCATGATCTCGCACAGCGGCGCGTACTCCAGGTTGGACAACTCTTCCGGTGCGCGCGGCGAACGCGGCAGGAACAGGTTCCAGAGCTGCGCGTCGCGCGCCCGCGGCTTGAGGTCTTCGATCACCTTGAGCGGCTTGAACGCATTGCCGGCGGCACGGTTCGCGGCCACTTCGGCGGAATAGCGCGCCTCGTTCGGGTAGATGTGCTGATCGCAGAACTTGAGCAATTGCGCCTGCAGCGAGCGCACGCGCGGGCTGAATTCGAAGTCCATGACAGTCTCCTGGTTTATGTCGATAGAGTGCTGGCGGCGCCCCGCTAAAGCCAATGCAACGGCTGCATCGCGCCGGATCGGCCTTGTGCATACTGGGCGCCAAGAGTCCTGCAGGGGGCGCGCCAATGCAACTTTCCCGGGTCGACCTGAATCTGTTCACGATTTTCGACGCGATCTACCGCGACGGCGGCATCACGCCGGCCAGCAAGCGTCTGCATTTGTCGCAGCCCGCCGTGAGCCACGCGCTCGCCCGCCTGCGCGAGTTGCTCGACGATCCGCTGTTCGAGCGCCGCGGCCACGACATGGTCCCGACGCCGCTGGCGCGCTCCATCGCCGCGAACGTCGCCAGCTCGCTGGGCGGTCTCGAAGGGCTCCTGCAACGTACCGGACGGTTCGATCCCGGCACGAGCCCGCGCTCGTTCACGATTGCCATGCGCGAGGTCAACGAGCTGCCATTCCTGCCGCTGCTCGTCGAACGCTTGCAGAGCGCAGCACCGCACGTCGACATCGCGGTCGTGCGCATCGATCGTCGCGACCTGGAAGAAGACCTGCAGAGCGGCGAGATCGACTTCGCGTTCGACGTCGGCCTGCCGTTGTCGCACGACGTTCGTCGTGAGCGCGTGACGTCGGAGCCGCTCGCCGTGCTGGCGCGCAAAGATCATCCGTCGATCGACAGCGAGTTGACGCTGGACGCGTATCTCGCGCTCGAGCACGTGCTGATCACAGGTCGTCGTCGTGGCGGCGGCTACGAAGACATCGCCCTTGGCCGGCTCGGAATGTCGCGTCGGATTCGCGTGCGCTGTCAGCACTACGCGGCTGCGTACAAGATCGTGGCGGGTTCAGATCTGCTCGCGACGATGGCACGCAGTCAGGCAGAGCTCGGCAGCCAGGGCGACACGCAGGTGTTGCGGTTCCCGCTGGAAATTGCGCCGCTCGAAATGTTCTTGTACTGGCACGCGAACGTCGATGCGGATCCCGGCTCGCAGTGGCTGCGCACGACGCTGCTCGAGTTGCTGCGCAAGTGACCCGTCGGATGCGGTACGCGATCACCATTCGCCAGTGTTGGGCATCGACGCCCACGGCTCGCGCGGCGGCAGCGCTCCGCCCTTCTGCAACAGCTCGACCGAGATGCGATCCGGCGAGCGCACGAATGCCATGTGCCCATCGCGCGGCGGCCGATTGATCGTTACGCCGTGCTCGGTGAGCCGTTGACACATCGCGTAGATATCGTCGACCTCGTACGCGAGATGGCCGAAGGCACGGCCGATCCCATAGTTCTCCGGGTCCCAGTTATAGGTGAGCTCCACTTGCGCCTCGTCGTCGCCCGGCGCGGCGAGGAACACCAGCGTGAAGCGCCCCTTCTCGTTCTCCCGGCGCCGGATTTCCCGCAATCCCAGCGCGTCGCAGTAGAAGCGCAGGGAGGCGGCCAGATCGGTGACTCGAACCATTGTATGCAGGTACTTCATCGCATTTACTCGACGCATTCGACTGATTCGGGCTGGACCGCGCCATGATAATGGAACCGGTCCGGAATGCCCTCCGTTCAATGTCATATGAAAATTCACAGGGGTCATGGCTGCGTTCGTACCAAGGAGTGAGTGGAACTTCCGCGCCGCTGCCGTGATCGCGGCCGCGGTCTGCGCGGCGTTCTTCGTTGGCGCGCCCGCCCAGGCGCAGGATGAAGAAGAAGAGTCCGCCGTCACGCCGATGCAAGGCTGTGCTGAACGCGAGCAGCCGGACGCCTCGATGATGGAACGGCTGCGCCGGCGCCTGACTGTCACGACTTGCGCTTCGTCCGCGTGGCTCGACAGCCTCGGCGGCGATCAATTCCGCTACGACCAATATCGCGCGACCTACGGCACGGTCTCGGTCGGCGGCCTGTGGAGCGACTACGACGGCTTCGATCCACGGCTGCGCTTCCGCGTGCGCTTGCAGCTGCCGCAATGGGACGAACGCATTTCTGCGTTCGCCGGCCGCGTCGGCACGGACGACTACATCAGCGACACGGAAGGCGACTTCGAAGCGCTGCCCACGCGCCAGTTCGGCACTCTGGAAGACGAAGCCGTACTGGTCGGCCTCGGCTATTCGAGCCCCGAGCGCACCGGCAACGACTTCGACGTCGGCGTCGGCGTACGGGTCGACATACCGCCCGATCCGTATGCGCAGGCCCGTTACCAGATCGTGCGCGCGTTCGGCGAGCACTGGGTGTTCACCGCGCGCGAAACGCTGTTCTGGCAGAACTCCGAAGGCTTCGGCACCACGACCCGCACCTATCTCGACCGCGCGCTCTCCGACACGCTGCTGCTGCGCTGGGCCAATCTCGGGAAATTCACGGAGGAGACGATCGGCCTGGAGTGGTACACCCAGCTCACGCTGTTCCAGAGCCTGGACGAGCGCACCGGCCTCGCCTACCAGCTGCAGACCGAAGGCGAGACGGACAACGAGGTGCAGCTGACGCGTCACTCCGCCCGCATGATCTGGCGCCGGCAGCTGAACTGGGACTGGCTGTTCCTCGAGCTGCGCGGCGGCGTTTCCTGGCCCCGTCGCAAGGTCATCGAAGAGCGCAAGCCAAGCCCGGAGATCGGCGTCGCGCTGGAAATGCAGTTCGGGAACCGCCCCCGCTGACCGGGAACCTCGGTCCGGCGGGTTCCGTCACTGGCAATAAGAACCTCTTATTGGAGTGGTGGAGAAGTCCATGAAGTCAGTACCTGCAGTCCTCCTAGCCTCACTGTTGCTGTCGTTGTCCGCTGGTGCCCCCGCTGCGGACGCGCCCAGCGGCCCGGTCCCGGCCAAACTGGCCGCCACGCAGGCGGCGGAACGCGACCTTTGGGTCGGCCACATCTTCTGGGTTCGCGAGGTGTCGCGGGCGCTCGCCGACAAGAACCAGGCTGCGGCAGATGTCGCGGAGAAGCAGGTCGTCGCGAATGCCAAGCAGATCGCCGGCTCGATCGAGCCGTTTTATGGCAAAGCCGCGACCGATCAATTGTTCAAGCTGCTTGCCGGCCACTACACTGCGATCAAGCAGCACGCGATTGCGACCGACGCCGGCGACGCGGCTGGCGCCAAGAAGGCGATCGCCGATCTGACCAGCAATGCCAACGAGATTGCCAAGTTCCTGTCGGGCGCGAACCCCAACCTGCCGGAAGCCACGTTGAAGAGCCTGCTCGCCGCACACGGCGCCCATCACGTGCAACAGAATCAGCAGCTCGCCGCGCACGACACGGCTGCCGAGGCGAAGACCTGGGATGCGATGAAGACTCACATCTACACGATCGCCGACGCGCTGGCCGGTGGCATCGCCAAGCAGTTCCCGGACAAGTTCACGTGAGCGATTCCGTGCAACACATCGCCGCACTCGCGGCAGCCGACGTCGTCGCCGCAACCGGCGACGACGCGGCGCTCGCGAACCAGGCCGCGCAAGGCGATCAGGACGCCTTTGCGCGGATCATGCGTCGTTACAACCAACGGCTCTATCGCGTGGCGATCGCGGTCATGGGCGACGCGAGCGAAGCAGAGGACGTGCTGCAAGAAAGTTACGTGCGTGCGTTCTATTCACTCGCGACGTACACCGGCGCCGGCAGCCTGGGAGGCTGGCTCGCGCGCATCGTGCGCAACGAAGCAATCGACCGGCTGCGCGCGCGCGAAAGTCGCCGCAGTCACATAGCAATCGAAGCGGACCTCGGTGAGCAGGGCGAACAGCCCCACGAGGGTGAGACCAACGTCATGATCGATCCTCAGGCACTCGCGGCCAACGCCGAATGGCGGCGCATGCTGGAAGACGCTATCCGACGCTTACCGGAGCAATTCCGCACCGCATTCGTGTTGCGCGAGGTGGAAGGACTCTCGGTCGAGGAAACTGCCGAGTACCTCGGCATTCCATCCGCGACGGTCAAGACGCGCGACCATCGTGCGCGCAATCTGCTGCGCACTTATCTCAGCGAGAACATCGACACGACGATCCCGCAAACGTTCCCGTTCCTTGGCGCACGCTGCGACCGCATCGTCGACAAGGTGCTCGCGCGTCTGAAGACCTAGTCAGGCCTTGTACGACCCGGATGTGGTCGTGCCGCCGTGGCCCGTCCAGTTCGTGTGCGAGAACTTGCCGCGGGGTTGATCCACTCGCTCGTACGTGTGCGCGCCGAAGTAATCGCGCTGCGCCTGGATCATGTTCGCCGGCAGCCGCTCCGAGCGATAACCATCGAAGTATGAAAGCGCCGAGCCGAGACACGGCACCGGCACGCCGCTCAGGACCGCCGCGACGATCGCGCGGCGCCAACCCGCTTGCCGGCTGCCAACGGCGTCGCGGAAGAACGGATCCAGCAGCAGATTGGCGAGCGCAGGATCGCGATCGAACGCTTTCTTGATGTCGCCGAGGAACGCCGAGCGAATGATGCAGCCGCCGCGCCAGACGAGCGCGATGCCGCCATAGTTCAGATTCCACTTGTAGGTTTGCGCGGCCGCGCGCAGCAACTGATAACCCTGGGCGTAGCTGATGATCTTCGATGCGTACAGCGCACGGCGCAGATCATCGATCAGCGCGTTGCGATCGCCAGTGAACGCACTCCCGTCATACTTGAGTTGCTTCGACGCCGCGACCCGTTCCTCTTTGTTCGCCGAAAGTGCGCGCGCGAACACGGCTTCGGCGATCAACGTCAGCGGCACACCTTCCTGCAGTGCTTCGATGACGGTCCACTTGCCAGTTCCCTTCTGACCGGCGGCATCGAGGATCACATCGATGATCTGCTCGCCCTCGAGCGACTTGTACGCAAGGATGTCGCGCGTAATCTCGATGAGATAACTGTCGAGCTCACCGGCATTCCATTCCGCGAACACGTCGTGCATGCGCTGATTGCTCAGGCCGAGCACGCGCTTCATCACGTCGTAGGTCTCGGCGATCAGCTGCATGTCGCCGTACTCGATGCCGTTGTGAATCATCTTCACGAAGTGTCCGGCGCCGTCCTCGCCCATCCAGTCGCAGCACGGCTCGCCATCCGGCGTGCGCGCACAGACAGCCTGAAAGATCGGCTTGATGTGCTCCCATGCTGCCGCGCTGCCGCCAGGCATCAGCGACGGTCCGGTCAGCGCGCCCTCCTCGCCCCCGGACACTCCCGAGCCGACATACAACATGCCCGCGGCCTCGACCTGCTTGGTGCGGCGGATCGTGTCCGTGAACAGGCTGTTGCCGCCGTCGATGAGAATGTCGCCGCGATCCAGCAGCGGCAACAACTCGTCGATCACCGCATCGACCGCCGGACCGGCCTTGATGAGCATGAGGATCTTGCGCGGCTTCTGCAGCGCTGCGACCAGCTCGGCTGGCGTGCGTGCTCCCACGAAATTCTTGCCGCGTCCGCGCTCAGCAAGAAACGCCTGGACGCGCTCCGTGGTCCGGTTGTACACGGCGACGCGAAAGCCCTTGCTCTCCATGTTCAAGGCGAAGTTCTCGCCCATCACGGCGAGCCCGATGAGACCGATGTCGGCGAGCGGCTGAGTCATGACAAACCTCTGTTATCGATTCTACGGATTTCGTCCACTGACAATGGGGATGTGCCAGACGACATATTGGGCTGGGTCGAGGATCGCGTTCACAGCGTGAGCAAACAGCTCGCGCACTTCATCGATGCCGAGCGCAGTGTTCTGCGCCAGCGCTTCGGTATATCCATCGCGCCATGCCGCGATGATCGCAGCGAAGGTCGCGCGCGGAACCCGGATCGTATCGACCACGATGTAGTCGACGTGCAGCTCCTCGAAACCGAGCTGATTCATCATCGACCACGTGCGTCGTCCGACACGCGCATCCGAGCCCGTCGCACGTGCGAATGCGATCACACCCTCGTGCCACAGCCGATCCGGATCGACCTTGCCCGCAGGCGCGTGCAGCATCGCGTAGTCCTCGCTGAGCACGTGGACCCAACCGCCCGGCCGGCAGATGCGCTGCAATTCGGCGAGCACCCGTTGCGGTTCTGGTACCGCCTGCGTCATGTGCCGGCACACGACGAGGTCGAACTCGCCGGTGCCGAGCTTCAACTCGAACGCGTCGCCTTGCTCGAATCGCACGCGCGGCGCCAACGACGCATACCGCCGGCGCGCGTAAGCGACCGAGGCTTCCAGGATGTCCACCCCGATCAGCTCGGCTTCCGGGTAAAGCGCGGCAAGCCGCGAAGTGATCTCGCCACTGCCGCAGCCGATGTCGGCGATATGTGCAGTCCCGGGGAGCTGGTAGCGATCGAACAGGCGCTGCTCCTGCGGCCAGATCGCCTCCGCCTGCGCAGCGAGGTTGCGCAGCATCGACTCGTCGCCCATCTGTTCGGCCTGGGGATTGCGCTCTTTCATCGTCATCCGGACGCAATAGTGTCCGCCTGCAACCTTTCCGAGCATGTTAGCGTCCCAAAAGGCAGAACATCTCGCCAGAGGGGAATTTGCATGTCCGTTCGTTTCGTCAGCACCATCGGTGTCTGCCTGCTCGCCTGCTCGTTCGCCGCCCACGCGGCCGAGAAGCGCCTCGACCGCACTTTCAGCGTCGCGCCGGGCGGTCGGCTGACCATCGAGGCGGATGGCGCCGACCTGCGGGTCACGGGCACCGGCGGCAACCAGGTCGTGGTGCACATCCTGCTCAAAGGCTCGGAGCGCACGCTGGAACGCATGACGTTGTCGGCAGAACAGAGCGGCAACGACGTGGAAGTCACGAGCAAGCACGGCAACGGCAAGTGGACCGACTGGTTCGGCGGCTGGAACGTCGACGGCAAGGTCGAAGTGCAGGTCCCGCGCGCGTTCAACTTCGACATTCACACCTCGGGCGGCGACATCACCGTCGGCCAGCTGACGGGCACGGCGCGCGGCCGCACTTCCGGCGGCGATATTCTGGTCACGGAAATTAAAGGTCCCGTGGAGATGACCACGTCCGGCGGCGACGTGCGCGTCGAGCAGGTCGACGGCGAAACCCGCCTCAGCACTTCCGGCGGCGACGTCGACATCTCGCGCATCAACGGCGATCTCGATGCGAAAACCTCCGGCGGCTACATCCACCTCACCGACGTCGTCGGCAAAGTGGCGGCGCGTACGTCCAGCGGCGACGTCATCGCCCGCAACATTCGCGGCGATTCCGAACTGAAGACGTCCGGCGGCGACATCCGCGCCACGATCGACGGCAAGATCACCGCGCACACGTCGGGCGGCAACGTCTCGGCCGAGCTGGTCGGCGCGAATCGCGGCATCTCGGTATCCAGCTCCGGCGGCGATCTCACCATCCGTGTGCCGAAGAGCACGACGGGCGAGCTCGACGCCTCCACCAGCGGCGGCTCGGTGCGTACCGAGCTGCCGGTAACTACGACCGAGATGAGCGAGCACAAGCTGACCGGCACCTTCAACGGCGGAGGCAACCCGATCTACGCGCGCACCTCGGGCGGCAGCATCAAAGTGGTCGCGACCAGCGGCACGACGGCGAGCCCGAATCAGCCCGAGTGAATTAGCAAAAGCCGGGGCTTTCTTTTGCCCCGTGCGCCGCTGAAACTGCCGGCCTTCTCACTTTCCGCAGGAGCACGGCCCGTGCTGCGAAATCAACGATTGCTGGCCACCGTCACGCTTGCGGCAGGCCTGGCCGCTGCGCCTGGTTTCGCTGCCGAGTCCACGCCGAGCGGCGCCGGCGCGAGTGCCGACTCGGCGGCGCTGCATCGCTTGTTCGAGGACTACTTCGAGCGCCAGATGCAGCTGAACCCGCTGATCGCGACCTTCATCGGCGATCACCGTTACGACGACAAGCTCACCAACAACATCTCGCCCGAGCAGATCAAGATCGCGCTCGACGTCGACCGCAAGGCGCTCGCGGATGCACAGAAGCTCGCCGCGCGCCCGTTGCCGGACACCGACCGATTGAGCGTCGAGATCTTCATCTACAACCTGCACGGCAACCTCGAAGGCGAGAAGTATCCGGGCGAGCTGCTACCGGTCAGCCAGTTCCAGAGTCTGCCGACGTTCATGCCCGTGCTCGGCTCGGGCACGAGCGCGCAGCCGTTCGCGACAGCCGCGGACTACGATCGCTTTCTTGCGCGCATGCACGACTACATCGCGTGGTCGGACCAGGCGATCGTGAACATGCGCAAGGGAATGGCGCAGCACGTCACGTATCCGCGCGTGCTGATGGAGAAGGTGGTGCCGCAGCTCAAGGACATCATTGCTGCCGATCCGCAAGCAAGCATGTTCTACGCGCCGCTCAAGAAGTTTCCGGATGCGGTCAGCGCGGCCGATCGCACGCGCCTGCAGAAGGCGTACAGCGACGCGATCACGAAGGAGATCAATCCGGCATATCAGCGTCTGCTCGACTTCGTCCGCGACGAATATCTGAAGGGCGCGCGCACCCAGGTGGGCTGGTCGAGCTTGCCGAACGGCCGCGAGTGGTACGCATACCAGGCCCGGCTCGCCACCACGACGGAGCTGACGCCGGACGCGATCCACGAGCTCGGCCTGAAAGAGGTCGCGCGCATTCGCGGCGAGATGGAACAGGTGAAGCAGCAGGTCGGGTTCAACGGCGATCTGCCGGCGTTCTTCAAGTTTCTGCAGGACGATCCGCGCTTCTACTACACCAGCGGCCCAGCGTTGATTCAGGGCTTCCGCGACCTGAAAAAGAACATCGACGCGAAGCTGCCGAAGCTGTTCAAGGATTTTCCGAAGGCGGATTACGAAGTCCGTGAGGTCGAGGCGTTCCGCGCGCAGAGCTCGGCGGGTGGCTTCTATCAGCCGCCGTCGGCCGACGGCTCGCGGCCCGGCATCTTCTACGTCAACACGTACAACCTGAAGGCGCAGCCGAAGTTCGGCATGGAGACGCTGTCGCTGCACGAAGCCGCGCCCGGCCATCATTTCCAGATCGCGATCCAGCAGGAGCTGACGGAGCTGCCGCGCTTCCGGCGGTTCGGCAACGGGTACGTGGCGTACGACGAGGGTTGGGCGCTGTACTCGGAGTCGATCGGCAAGGAGCTCGGCATGTTCACCGACCCGTATCAGTACTACGGGCGGCTGGCCGACGAGATGCTGCGCGCAATGCGGCTCGTGGTCGACACTGGCCTGCACACTCGCAACTGGACGCGCGAGCAGTCGATCAAGTACATGCGGGACAATTCGTCGATCGCGCCGAGCGACGCCGAAGCGGAAGTGGAGCGCTACATCGCGATTCCCGGGCAGGCGCTCGGTTACAAGATCGGCCAGCTGCGCATCCGCGAGCTGCGCAACAAAGCGCAAGCCGCGCTCGGCTCACGCTTCGACGTGCGCGAGTTCCACAGCGTCGTACTGCGCGACGGCTCGCTACCGCTCGAGGTGCTCGATGCGAAGATCGATCGGTGGATAGCGAGCAAGAAGTAAAAAGATCTCTCGCCAAGACGCCAAGTCGCTAAGGCGCGCAAAGAAGAATTCTGACCATTTAGAATTCGGATTGTCCGAACTTGGCGTCTTTGCGTCTTGGCGAGAGTTATTCCGGTTGTCACCACACCTCGCACCGCTCTTCCGGCTTCCGCACCATCGGCGATCCCGCCTTGCACTGAAACGCCTGCTGGAACTCCGGCAGGTTCGACACCGAGCCGATCACGCGAAACTTCGCGACCGGGTGCGGGTCGCTCTGCACCATCGTGCGCGCGAACTCCGGCCGCAGCTCGTCGCCGCGGAACTGGCCCCAGGCGATAAAGAACTGCTGGTCCGGCGTGAGGCCGTCGATGGTCGGTGCCGGCGGCTTGCCGCGCTGAGAGATCTTGAACGCGCGATACGCGATCTTCGCGCCGGCCAGATCGCCGATGCTCTCGCCGAGCACCAGCTTGCCGTTGTGGTGGATGCCGGGCTCGATGAAGTAGTTCTCGTACTGCTTCACCACGCACTGGCCGCGGTCCTGGAATTTCTTCAGGTCGGCATCGGTCCACCAGTTCTTGAGCCGACCCTGCGCGTCGAACTGCGCGCCCTGGTCGTCGAAGCCGTGACTGATCTCGTGCCCGATCACCACGCCGATCGCGCCGTAGTTGACCGCATCCACCACCTGCATGCTGAACGCCGGCGGCTGCAGGATGCCCGCGGGGAACACGATCTCGTTGAGCGTCGGGTTGTAGTAGGCGTCCGAGGTCGGCGGCGTGATGCCCCAGCGGCCGCGATCGATCGGCTTGTTGATCTGCCGATGATCGTCCTCCACGCCGAACTTCTGCGCGGCGAGCACGGACTCCCAGTACGCGTCACGGCGCACGGCGACCGAGCTGTAGTCCTTCCACTTGTCCGGATAGCCGATCTTGGGATTGAAGGTACTGAGTTTCTCGAGCGCGCGCGCCTTGGTCTGCGGGCTCATCCAGTCGAGACCTTCGATCGTCTCCTTCATGCCCAGGCGCAGATTCTTGACCAGCTCCTGCATGCGCGCCTTCGCTTCGGGCGGGAAATATTTCTCGACGTACTTGCGGCCAAGCGCTTCGCCGAGCGACGCGTCGGTCGATTCGACGCAGCGCTTCCAGCGCGGCTTCATCTCGGTCGCACCATTGAGGAACTGGCCGCGGAAGGCAAACTCCGCCTTGACGAAATCGCCTGACAGCGACGGTGCCGCCGAATCGAGCACGCGCGAGCGCAGATACGTCTGCCAATCAGCGAGCGACGTCTCCTTCAGCTGGCGCGTGAACTCCTGCACGAGCTTCGGTTCGTTGGCGTTCAAATCTCCCTGCGGCAGACCGGTGGCACTGTAGTAAGCGCCCCAGTCGAACGCAGGCGCGAGCTTCTGCAGCTCTGCGAACGTCATCTTGTGGTCGGTCAACTGCGGATCGCGCAACTCGACGTTGTCGAGCGACGCGTTCGCATACTGCTTCTCCACGCGCAGCACTGTCGCGGCAGCTGCTTTGGCCTGCGCCTCATTGCTGCCAGCCAGCGTGAACAGGCGCTGCATGTATGCGACATACTTCTCGCGCGCCTCTTTGAAGCGCGCGTCGTCCTTGATGTAGTAGTCGCGATCCGGCATCGCGAGCGAGTTGTTGTAGAACTGCGCGATCACGAACGACGGATTGTGCGCATCCGAATCGCCGACCACGACGAACGGCGCAGCGATACCTGCCACGTGCAGCTGGCCAATCGTCTTCTGCAAGTCTGCAGTGCTGTGGATTGCGTCGATCTGCGCGAGCAGCGGCGCTACCGGCTTCACGCCCAGACTTTCCGCTTGCTGCTCGTTCATGCAGGCGGCGTAGAAATCTCCGGTCAGCTGCTCGATGCTGCCGCGCGCTGCTTTCGCTGCCGCAGCCTGCTCGAGAATTTCGCGTAGCTGATCTTTGGTCGCCTCGCCCGCGGCCCAGCGCCGGCTCCAGCGCGGCATCGAAGCGGGAATCGGATTCTCCGCGCGCCAGCGGCCGTTTGAGTAAGCGAAGAAGTCGTTGCACGGATCTGCCTTGCGATCGATGTCGCCGGCCTCGACGCCCTTCAATGAGCTGCTGTCCGCCGCGAGCGCGGCGCAGGCGACGAGCAACGTCAGCAACAAGTGTCCGCTACGCACGATCCGCATGGAGACCTCCGCGCCTTATAGTTATCGAGGTCGCGTATGGTACGACGCAAATCGCGAAAAAGTCCCGCGGACACTACGTGTGTCCGCGGGAGAAAGATGCTTCGTGTTGTTCTTACAGCGAGCGCAGGAAGTTCAGCACGTCCTGCCTGTTGCCGGCGCTGAGCGAGTTGAACGCGTTCACCGAGGTGTTCGCCTCGGACGGCCCGAACTGCGAATTGCCGTTACTGCGATGAGCCGCGATCGCCGCCCGCAAGTCGGACGTGCGTCCGTCGTGCAGGAAGAAGATGCGCTGGCCCAGGCCCCACAGCGGTGCAGTCCGGAACTCATCGCCCCGTGCGCCACCTTGCTGCACGTTATCTGCCAGACCCGGCCCCATCTGATGGAGCGCGAGGTCAGAGAACAGATTCGCGTCCTTGTTGCTCAGTGCTGCGACCGTCGAGATGCCGGTGCGCAGAGTCGGCGTGTGGCACAGCCCGCAACCGACCGCAGTGAACGCAGCTCGACCGCGATTGATCGAAGCTGAGCCGCCCGGCGCATTCGTCGACGGAGTCGGCGGCGCCAGGAAGCGCATGAAGAACGAGAACTTCTCGATGGCGCTGATCGTGTCCGTCGGCAGCGGGCCATCGACATTGGTCACGTCGTTCGGGTGCGAAGCGAACTGGCAAGTGGCGTTCTCATCACGCTCCACCTGGAACAGCTCGTTCGAGATGCCCATCTCGACGTTGTACGCCTCGCCGGAGAACAGCAGCAGCGACTCGTTCTGCGCCTTCCAGCCGAAGCGCGAGACCGTGCCATCGTTGCCGTTGCGGTTGAGTCGTCCGCTGATGCCGAATGCCGCTTTGGTGTTCGGACTCGCATTGACGTTGTTGACCAGCGTCTGATCCGGAATCATCTCCATCAGGCCCGCGCCGAAAGTCGGCGTGGGAATGCGGAAGATGACGTTGTTACGGGCGACCTGCGCGGCGAAGTCCTCCTGCGCCGCCGTGCAACCGCTAGCGTTGCCGGTGTCGTCGACGCGGCCGCGGATCGTGTACAACGCGTGCACGCCGCCGTCGCGAGCGCCATTCGCAGTGGCGACGAACCGCGCTTCGCGCACCGGACCGTTCAACGTGATGAACGAAGGCACGGTGTTCTGCGCGCCGAATGCTGTCGCGATCGCCACCTGCGGATTCACTGCAGGCGATGTACCGCCGACCGCCGGTTGCAGATGACAGCCGGCGCAGCCATCCAGGTTGAACCGCGGGCCCATTCCGTCGCCCACGCCCTCCTCCTCTGCGAAGTCCTCCTGCCCCACGTCGAAAAAAGTACGCTCGTTGGTGGTGAGATCCCCGAACGGCAAGCCGGCGCCGGCCGTGCCGCCACGCACTCCCGGATCCGTTTGCGCGTGTGCCGTCGCTGCCAGCGCTGTTGCGGCCAGGCCAGCCCAGACGGCTCTCCTCAACAATTGATGAGCTTCCATTGATGCAAACCCCTTTTGAGTCGCTTCGATGTTGGTGTGTCGATGACCCGCTCGGAATTGGCATTCCCATCGGGCAACTGCCGCGGCACACCGGAACGATCAAAGGTTCGCGAGAGATCGAAGGGAGGACGGCAGATCCGCGCGTGCGCTCGTGTATGCCAGTTTGGGATCTGTCGGCAACCCCGCTATCCACGACCGCTGTTCGGGACCGGAGGCTTTGCGTCCCCATCTTCCGATGGGTTTGCCAAAACGAGCGCGCGCAGTGTGCGCCGGCAGACCGAGTCTACCCATCTATATTTACTTCGATATTGGCGCTGCTAGTGCGCTTGCCTAACGACGCAGCAGCCTTTCGATGAGCGCGAGCAGACGCGCGAGCGCGCCGCGATTGTTCTGCAGAATTTCATGAGCGCGCGCGATCATCTGATCGCGACGTGCGGCGTTGGTCAGCAAATCGAGCACGGCGCTGCCGAGCTCCGTTGCAGACTCAACTCGCACTGCAGCCCCGCTTTCCAGAAAATTTTGCGCAATGTCCGGGGCGTTGAAGTTGTGCGGACCGACGATGATCGGCCGATGCAACGCCGCGGGCTCGAGCAGATTATGCCCGCCGATGGGCACGAGACTGCCGCCGACGAATGCGACGTTCGCGGCGGCGTAGAAGCTCAACAGCTCGCCGAGCGTATCGACGAGTAACACCGACGTATCCGCCGTGACTGCTCCGCGCGTCGAGCGTGAGACGAAGCGGACGTTTCGCGAACGCAGCCACGACTTCACTGCATCGAAGCGATTCGGATGTCGCGGCACCAGTACGAGCAGCGCGTCGCTGCGAGCTGCGCGCACGCGCTCGTGCGCATCGAGCACGATGTCTTCCTCGCCCTCGTGCGTGCTGCCGGCGATCCACACGGGCCGATGCGCGAACTCGGCGCGAATGTGCGAGCCGACGCGACGCACGTCCTCGGGGATTTCGAGATCGAATTTGAGATTGCCGGTCACCTGCAGTGAAGTCGACGCGATACCGAGCGCACGGAAGCGCCCCGCGTCAGGGGCAGTCTGCGCGGCGATGGTCACGTCGCACGCGAGCGCGTCGCGAAACAATCCCGCGAACTGCAGATGTCGTTGAGCGGAGCGATCGGAGATGCGCGCGCTGGCGAGCAGGATCGGAATCCGCCGCGCGAAGCACGCGCGATACAGGTTCGGCCAGATCTCGCGCTCCATGACGATCGCGATCACCGGGTTCGTGCGGCTGAGGAACCTGCGCACCGCTCCGGGCAGGTCGTAGGGAAGATATGCATGGCGCACCGAATCGCCGAACAAGGCGCGCACTCGCTGCCCGCCCGTGGGAGTGGCCGTAGTGACCAGGATCGGGTGCTGCGGATAGCGCGATGCGAGCGCACGCACGAGCGCGGCCGCAGCCTGCACTTCGCCCACCGAGACCGCATGAATCCAGATGGGCCGGGCGGTGAACTGCAGCTGCGTGAAGCCCAGCCGCTCCGCCAAGCGGTCGCGATACGACGGATCGCGCAGCCCCCGCAGAGCGGTTGCAACGAATGCCAGCGGCGCGACGACGTACAGGAGTGCCGAGTACAGCAGCCTCAGCATGTTGCGATGTTCTTATAGATGTCTAACATGCGCGCCGATGGTACTCGAACACGAGCACGATCCCGAACGTGTCCCGCTCTATCGCTTCCTGAGTCCCCGGTACTGGCTGCTGTGGCTCGGCCTGGGGCTGGTCCGTACGCTCAACATGCTGCCGTTGCGGTGGCAGATGGCGTTCGGCCGCGGGCTCGGGCACATCGCCTATGTCCTGAGCCGGCGCGACCGCCGCATCGCCGACATCAACGTCCGCCTGTGCCTGCCCGGTCTGACCGACGAGGAGCGCGCAGACCTGGTCCGGGACCACTTCGAGTCGCTCGGCTGTGCGCTGCTCGAAACCGGGCTCGTGTGGTGGGCGAGCCCGCAACACCTCAAGGAGTTGATCGAGTTCGAGGGTGTCGAGCACCTCCGCGACGCCCTGGCAAAAGGCCGCGGCGCACTGATGTTGAGCGCGCACTTCACCACGCTCGAACTCGGCGCACGCGCGCTGACGCTGCTCGGCCCGACCAGCATCATGTACCTGACGCCGAAGAACCCGCTGGTCGCGGAGCTCTCGCGCCGGAATCGCAGCCGGCACACGGTCAGCGCGATCTCCAGCGATCGCGTGCGCGACTTGCTGCAGAGTCTCAAGAGCAATCTGCCGGTGTGGTATGCGCCGGACCAGCGCTACACGGGGAAGAACAGCGAGATCGTGCCGTTCTTCGGCCAACCCGCTGCGTCGAACGTCGCGACCTCGCGGCTGGCGAAGATTTCCGGTGCGCCGGTGCTGCCGTACTTCCCGAAGCGGCGCGCCGACAATCGCGGCTACGTAGTGCAGATCCACGCGCCGCTCGACAACTTTCCGTCCGACGATCCGGTGGTGGACACGCGCCGCTTTCATGAGCTGATCGAGGGCAACGTGCGCGATCATCCCGAGCAGTACCTCTGGACGTACAAGCGCTTCAGACGGCCGGGACCGGACGGGGATCCGTACCGCGCATGAGCATCCATCCGCGTTACTGGCCGACTTGGCTTGCGCTCGGAATCCTGCGCGTGTTCGAGCCGCTGCCGTTTCCGCTGCTCGTGTGGCTCGGCCGGCGGGTCGGCGGGTTGCTGGTGCGGCTGCCGCTCGGGTTCGTGCGCATCGCGCGTCGCAATCTGGAGCTGTGTCTGCCGGAGCTGTCGGTCGACGAGCGCGAGAAGATCCTGCGCGAGCATTTCCGCAGCCTGGGCGTCGGCGTGTTCGAAACTGCGATCAGCTGGTGGAGCTCCGATGCACGCATCCTCAAGCTCACTCGTCTGGAGGGCTTGGAAAATCTGCAAGCCGCGCTCGCGCGCGGCCGCGGCGCGATTCTGCTGAGCGCGCATTTCACGACGCTCGAAATCGGCGCACGCGCCATCGCCGCACGGATCGCGCTCAGCATCATGTATCGCCCGACGCGCAACGTCGTGCTCGAACGCTTCCTGATGCGCAATCGCGGGTTGCGCGCGAAGCGCGCGATCCCGCGCGATGACATTCGTACCTTGATCACGGCGCTCAAGAGCAACGAGCCCGTGTGGTACGCGCCGGATCAGAGCTATCGGAAGAAGGGCGCGGAGATGGTGCAGTTCTTTCATCTGCCCGCGGCGACGAATACGGCGACGTCGAGACTTGCGCGTATGACCGGCGCGGCGGTGTTGCCCTACTTCCCCGAGCGATTGCCCGGATCGAGCGGCTACCGGATGGTGATCCAGCCGATGCTCGAGAACTTCCCGACCGACAATCCCGCCGCCGATGCGCGTCGCTTCAACGAGTTGATCGAAGCACAAGTGCGCCGCGTGCCCGCGCAGTACCTGTGGATCCATCGGCGGTTCAAAGGCCTGACCCCCGACTATCCAAACTACTACGCGCGCAAGTAGGCTGTAGGTCGGGCTTTAGCCCGACACTGCGTGCGTGAAGAAGAGTCGGGCTAAAGCCCGACCTACAGCCCACTAGTCAGCGGTCAGCAGCCAATTCCACTGCTCTTCGCCGAACGCGACAGTTGGGCGCTGCCCCTTGATCTTCTCCAGCGAGCGCCGCAGCCGTGCCCACACGTCCTGCTCCCACGCGCCCCGCGGTTCGATGCGGCCGCGATCGAAGTCGAGCAAGTACACCTCTGACATCGGGTTCAGCAGGATGTTGTTCGCATTGAGATCGGCGTGATGTACCCCTTCGCGATGAAACCTCGCGATCGTTCTGCCGACCGCCTCCCAACTCTCGCGCGGCAGTTCCGCACCCGTGATCGCATCTGCCAACGTCCGGGTGTTCGCGAGATGCTCCGTGATCAGATCCGCGCGATACGTCAGCGCACCTCGGACATAACGCGCCGCAACCGGCGCAGGAACCGGCAAGCCGCGGCGCCGCAGTTCTGCCAGGAGGCGCCACTCCGCAAACGAGCGCGTGCGCGACTCGCCGAGCCAGAAATACCGATCGCGCGACAACCGGGCGATGAACCCGCCGCGGCGGTAGTGCCGCAGCACCCAGCGTTGCGCTGCCGTGCCGACGATGGCGATCGACGCGCGTCCGCCGGACATTTCCTGCAGCGAGTCCTGCGCCCGCCAATGTTCGACGTCGAACAGCTCCGCGCCCGGCTTACGCAAGCGCGAGGTGTCGTATAGGATGCCGCCGCCGGCGACGCGCAGAAGACCTTCTTGAACAGCACGCATTAAGAACAATTCTATTCATGTCTTCACGCGCTTTCGACACTCCACCGGCCAGCGTCTGCATCCTGCGCCTTTCCGCCATCGGCGATACCTGCCACGTGCTGCCGGTCGTGCGCACCCTGCAGCGCGCCTGGCCCGAAACGCGCTTCACCTGGATCATCGGCCGCCTCGAGGCAAAGCTGCTCGGCCACATCCCGGACATCGAGTTCATCGTCCTCGACAAGAAGAGCCTGGCCGGCTCGTACCGCGTGCTGCGCGAGCAGATGCGCGGCCGCCATTTCGACGTCCTGATGCACATGCAGCTGGCGTTGCGAGCCAGTCTGCTGTCGACGCTGGTACCGGCCAAGATCAAGCTCGGCTTCGACCGCAAGCGAGCGCGCGAGCTGCAATGGCTGTTCACGAGCAACCGCATCCGACCCACGGAACGGCAGCACGTGATGGACTCGCTGTTCGGCTTCGCCGAGAAGTATCACGTCTACGAGAAGCTGCTGCGCTGGGACATCCCGATTCCGGAGTCCGCACGCGCCTACGCACGGCGCGTGATTCCCGATGACACGAAGACGCTGATCATCAGCCCCTGTTCCAGCCACAAGCTGCGGAACTGGCGCGCCGAGTACTACGCGCAGATCGCCGACTATGCGATCTCAGCGCTCGGACTGCGCGTCGTGCTGTGCGGCGGCCGCAGCGAGGTCGAGCAGCGCATGGGCGAAGCAATCGTGCGCAACATGACCGAACGCTGCGAGAACACCATCGGGCAGGACACGCTGCTCGAATTCCTCGCGACGCTGGAACGTGCCATCGCCGTCGTCACACCCGACTCCGGACCGGCGCACATGGGGACGGCTGTCGGGATCCCCGTGATCGGGTTGTATGCAGCCACCAATCCACAGCGCTCCGGGCCATACCTGAGCCGCCAGTGGTGCGTCGACAAGTACGATCTGGCGGCCCGACGTCTGCTCGGCAAGTCCGCGGTCGATCTGCCGTGGACCACCAAGATCGAGCGGCCCGGCGTGATGGACCTGATCACGCCGGACGACGTGATCAAGAAGCTGCACAGCGTGCTGCTGGCTCTGGCAAGAAAAAGATAACGGCTGGCGTAAACTCCGCGCATGCCCGGTGCCCCTGCCCTGCCCATCACCCTGCCCATCACGTTGCTAGTTATTGCTCGCAACGAGGCGCCGATCATCAGCCGCTGCCTCGACAGCGTGCCGTTCGCCGCGGAAAAACTCGTGATCGATTCGGGCAGCACCGATGGCACGCAGGAAGTCTGCGCGCGGCACGGGGCACGCGTCGTCCACCAGGACTGGCTCGGCTTCGGCCCGCAGCGCAACTTCGGCAGCACGCAGGCAAGTCACGACTGGATCCTCGCGCTCGACGCGGACGAAGCGCTGTCGAGCGAGCTCGTCGACGAAATGCAGCGGCGCCTGCCGCAGCTCATGCAGTCGCAGTGTGCGGGGGCGATCCTGCGCCGTCAGACCTACTACATGGGCGCGCCGATGCGCTGGTATCGGCCGATGATGGGTGAACGCCTGGGCCGCCTCTATCATCGCGGCCGCGCGCGCTGGACGGAAGTGCGCGTGCACGAGTCGCTGCGCTTCGACGGGCCGACGGAGACGTTCGCGCGGCCGTTCATTCACTTGAACAACCCGACGCTCGTGCACAAGCACCTCAAGACTCTGCGCTACGCCGAGCTCAAGGCGCGCGACTGGCTCGACCGCGGCAAGCCGGCACAGATGTGGCTGATGCCGTTCGTGCACCTCGCGGCGTTCTTCAAGGACTACGTGCTGCGGCTCGCATTCCTCGACGGCTGGCGCGGCTACGTCGTCTCGCAGGTCGCCGCGTCATATGCTGTCTACAAGCGCATGCGTTACTACGAAATGAAGCGCAACCCGGCCTCGCGCGAAGCCGCAGCCGAATTGCTGCGCGGTTACGGGCTGGATCCCTGATGAATTGGTGATGAGCACGAAGCACTATCTCTTGTACGGCTCCGAGCGTTACGCGCTCGCGATCCTGCGCCCGTTGCAAGCGGCGATCCGCGAGCGTGGGCACGAAGCCGCGTGGTTCTTCGACGGGCCGGGTGGCGAAGAGCTGCAGCCGGGCGAGACGCTGCTTCCCTCGACCGACGCCGTGCGGGACTTCGCGCCGATCGCAGTGCTCACCTCGAGCAACGCCGTGCCGCACTTCTTTCCGGGCGTGAAGACGGAAGTCTTCCACGGCTTCGACGCCGGCAAGCCCCGTCACATCTACATCCGCGGCTTCTTCGATCTGTACTGCACGACCGGCCCGCGCGACACGCGTGCGTTCGAGGCGAAGGCGCGCGAGCTCGGCCACTTTGCCGTGCACGAGACCGGATGGCCGAAGCTCGATCCGTTCATGCGCGACCATGGCGCCAACCAGCCGCCGCCGGTGCGGGCGAAGCCGGCGATCCTGTATCACTCGACGTTCTCGCCTTCGTGGAGCGCCGCGCCGATCCTCTACGAGACGATCCGCGATCTGTCGCAGACCGGTCGCTGGCAGTGGATCGTGACGCTGCATCCGAAGTCGGAGCGCGAAACGGTCGAGCGCTACCGCGCGCTGCAAGGCGAGCATCTGCGCTTCGCGACCGAGGACAACATCCTCGACCTGTTCCCGCAGGTCGACATGATGATCTCGGACACGTCGTCCGCGCTGAACGAATTCCTGCTGACGTACAAGCCGGTGATCACTTTCAAGAACCGCCGGCCCGGGCCGCAGCTGATCGACATCAACAAGCCCGAGCTGCTGCTGCCGTCGATAGAGCGCGCGCTGGCACGGCCGGCGGATCTGATGGACGCGGTCCGCACGTACGCCGACTCGATTCATCCGTATCGCGACGGCCGTTCCAGCGAGCGCGTGCTCGACGCCGTCGATCATTTCATCGCCGCTGGCGCGCGCAATCCGCGTCCGAAGCCGCGCAACTGGTGGCGCAAATTGAAGATCCGCCGGCGCATCCGCTATTGGGGCCGAGCCTAGGAGCAACACATGGCCGTCGAAATCAAGGTTCCGATCTCCCCGGGCGAGCTGGTCGACAAGATCACGATCCTCGAAATCAAGTCCGCGCGCATGACCGACGCGGCGAAGGTCGCCAACGTGCGCACGGAGCTCGGGCTGTTGCAGGAGACGTGGAAGTCGTCAGCTTATGCGTCGCACGACATCACGTCGCAGTGGGCTGCGCTGCGGGCGATCAACGAGAAGCTGTGGGACATCGAGGACGACATCCGCGACAAGGAACGCTCGCGCACCTTCGACAAGGAATTCATCGAGCTCGCGCGCGCGGTGTACGTCACGAACGACGAACGTGCGGCCGTCAAGCGCGACATCAACACGCGGCTCGGCTCGAAGATCGTCGAAGAAAAGAGCTACGCTAAGTACTGAGCGTGATCGCCGAGTAGACGCAGATCGCGGCGGTTACCAGTACGAGCCCAGCGATATCGGGCGCACTCAGTGTTCCCGCTGTACTCGACGGCTCAAGCGCGGCCAGAGCTCGCTCGCGATTGATGAGGAAGATCGGCACGGTGACGCTGATCGCGACCAGCATTCCGAACAACAAATAGAGCCAGACGCCGCGCATACCGAGGCGGCGCGCCTCCAGCAGCATCCAGACGAACATAGCTAATCCCAGGAAGAAGACATCCACGGTGATCGACTGGCTCGCCGGATTCGCCAGCGTTGCCTGCCAGAACGCCTTGTTCGCACCCATGAAGCCGAGCGAGGAGTACGCCGCGTTGTTGCCCCACGTGCCCACGAGCGCGAGGAGCGCGATCAAGCCGTATGCGATACAGAGTGCCTTGCGCGAGATTGGCATGGTTATTCCCCCTTCTTTGTTCTGAATCTCGCCAGCTCGTCACGCAGCCAGGTTGCGCTCGGCACGGCGGCAGAGTCGCCGCACTTGACCGAGTACGGCTTGCCGCTGGCACTGCTTTCGCTGGCGGCGCCTTCGATGAAGCTCTCGGTATTCGTCACCAGCCCCTTCTTCAGCATGTATTCGTATTTCTGATTCAGGTGACTCGCCGCACGCCCCGGCGGATACCACGAGCCGTTGCGCTGAAACTGGCAGCCCGATGTCTCCAGGTACTTGAGCAAATGCGCGACCTCGGCGCGGGTGACCGCGTCAGGCTCCGCGGACCAGGCCGGCAAGGCAAGCACTGTGATTGTCAGGGCGAGCAGCCACTTCATGTGCGATTCCAGCGGATATCCTCGCCTTCCCTTCGGTCTACGAATGCCACGACCTTGCCCTGCGCATCGCGCATGAAGATGCGACGTGTGCGCGGCTGGCCAGCGACGAAGAATACATCCTTGAGCTCTGCAAGATACGGTGACGGCTTGCGACCGCTACGTTCCGCCGTGAGCCCGTCGGCCGTGCAACTGATCGTGGTCGTGATCTCGGCGGTCAACGAGTAAGTGCCGCTGTACTCACACAGCTGCTGCTGCGTGAGTTTGATGGACGGCGGGTCCTTCAATACCGCCGCGACTTGCTCCGACAACAACTGCCAGCCCTGCGCAGTCTTCTGCCACGTGTCGTTGATCCGATAGCGGCTCGCCAGCTTCTGCCCGTGATAGTCGAGATGCTCCTGTGCCTCGTATGCCAGAACAGCTATGTCGCCGTGTTGCCGCATCTTGAACGTGTCGAGCGCGAGATTACCCACGAGACCCGGCGGCAGCGGCGAGAACTCCGCGAGCATCTCCGCCTTCGTGCGCACGACACCATTCTCGTCGACGAGCAGCACGCGCTCGTCCAGGTAGCGTTTCCAGACGTCCGCATTGCCTGGAGCGATCGCGTCGAGCATCTCCTGGACCGCCTTGCGCAGCTCACTCTCTGCCGAGGATTGCGTGGCTGAATGTGCGATGCCGACTCCGGCGACCAGCAACGCGACGAACCCGAGCAAGCGCGAGCGAGCCATGATGACCTCCCCGAATTGGCGGCCATCATAGCGGCCGGCGTCCGGCGGCAACGTCTGAAAACGGCTAGTCGACGGTGCGCCCGGCGCGTATCGTCGGCGCATGGAAGAGATTCTCGGCCTCGATCGCGGCGCCCTGGATCGCGCTCGCCTCAGTCGCGATGCGCGCTTCGACGGGCGTTTCTTCATCGCAGTCACTTCGACCGGCATCTATTGCCGCCCGATCTGTCCGTCACCGACGTCGAAGAGCACAAACGTACGCTACTACGCCACAGCGGCCGGTGCGGCGGAGGCCGGCTTCAGGCCGTGTCTGCGCTGTCGCCCGGAAGCGGCGCCTGGCACGCCCGGCTGGCTCGGCACTTCGGCAGTCGTGCGACGCGCGCTGCGGCTCATCCAGGAAGGCGTGCTCGACGAGATCTCGGTCGACGAACTGGCGGAGCGCATCGGCATCGGCTCGCGCCATCTGCATCGCTTGTTCACCAAACACGTCGGCGCTTCGCCGATCGCCGTCGCGCAAACGCGTCGCCTGCACTTCGCCAAGCGACTGCTGGACGAAACCGATCTGCCCATCACGCAGATCGCACTCGCCTCGGGATTTGGCAGCCTGCGGCGGTTCAACTACACGTTCCAGCAAACGTACAACCGCGCGCCACGCGACCTCAGGCGCCAGCGTCGCGGCGGAATCGCTGCAGCGGCTGCCGATGAAGTCGTGTTGAAGCTGGCGTTCCGGCCGCCGTACGACTGGACGCAAGTGCGAGATTTCCTCGCGGCGCGTGCGGTGCCGGGTGTCGAGCGTGTCGACGAACGCGGTTACGCGCGGACGGTCAAGTCCGACGCGGGCACGGCGATCGTGTGTGTTCGCGCGTTGGATCGCGAAGACGCTTTGCAGCTACGTGTCCGCGGCGCGGCACCGACGATGCTGTTCCAGATCTCAAGCACGGCGCGGCGCATGTTCGATCTCGCTGCCGATCCCGCGCGAATCGCAGTCGCGTTCAAGACGGACGATCTGCTCGCACCGCTCGTGAAGCGCTGGCCCGGCGTGCGCATTCCCGGCGCGTGGGATGCATTCGAGTGCGCGGTTCGTGCATTGCTCGGCGAACACGCTGATGCCGCGACAGCGCGCACTCTCGCCGCCCGTCTCGTCGCGCGGAGCGGAGAACCGATTGCCGAAGTTGCCGACGGCCTGACGCACTACTTCCCGACGCCGCAGACGCTCGCGAACGCTGACCTCGGCGGCCTCGGCCTGACGGCTAAACGCGCGACGGCCGTTCGCGCCCTGGCCAACGCGACATGCGCAGGCGCAGTCGATTTCTCTGCGACCGTCGAAGACGTGACCGCAGCATTGGCAGCGCTTCCTGGATTCGATGCGGACGCTGCGCAGTACGTTGCTCTATCTGCCTTAGGCGAGCCGGACGCGTTCCCGCGTGTGGCCCGCAAGCCGCTCACAGTGCGCGAGCTCGATTCGAGAATGGAAACGTGGCGTCCGTGGCGCGGCTACGCG
Organism: Steroidobacteraceae bacterium; assembly: GCA_035493235.1. Taxonomy (GTDB): domain Bacteria; phylum Pseudomonadota; class Gammaproteobacteria; order Steroidobacterales; family Steroidobacteraceae; genus Steroidobacter. The sequence continues at coordinate 23,768 of DATJIP010000050.1, read as the reverse complement.
CTGACTCACTTGTGGCACGCGGCCGCGGTTCAATCGACGACTTCGTAGTGCCGCGCCCGGCGGTCGTACTCGATCATCATCTTCTGCACTTTGTCGGGCACGACGGCACTCTCGACGTCGTTGCCGGCGAAGCTGCGGATCGCATCCAGCGATTTCCAGACCGTGACGACCAGGAACTCCACGCCTTGCGGCACGTCGCGTCGCAGGAGCGAAGCATCGTGAAAGCCGGCGAGCTGCACGAGTTGCGCAAACGTCTCGGAGTGCAAGTGCTCGACGTACGCATCGGCGTATTCACGCTTGGCCAGCCCGCGCCAATGTCGCGCGATCATGCGGCTCACTTGCTGCGCGCGACCGAGCGCTCGATCGTCGGCCAGATGATCGCTTGTGCGAGGATCACGTTCTCGCCGTTGTAGGTCGCGGCCGGCGCGCCGTAGAGCTTGTAGCCCAGCGCGACCGCTTCGCTCACGCGATGGCAGAACGCAGCGTCGTCAGGACCGGTGAGAACGCGATACAGCGGCAGGTTATCCGGCGGCCGTGAAATCTTCGCAGGCATGGTCGCGAGCTTACCAGAGCAGCACGAGTGGCAGCGCCGGCCGCAAATCCGCGCGCCCACCTTGACGCTTGCTGTCGAACCCCAGTTCCAGCAGCGGACGCGCAGCGGGCTCGAATGAGAACGCGCCGGTCTGCAGCGTTGCGAGCATCGCCGGCGACGCAGTCGCGGCACCCGGCGCGAAAATGCGCGCCGAAGTGAGCTCGCGAATCGGCAACGCGTGCTCGTAGGGCTCGCGCCGATCCGCGGGAGCAGTGTCCATGCGGCGATGGATCGGGATGTAGAACACCAGCGGTTCGGAGTCCACGGTGGAGTTGATCGCGATGGGCATGCCCGTCGGCGCGTATGAGGGCCGGTATTCCCACGCGGGAAACGGCGCGACATCCGAGGTCCCCGCCGTCGGCCGCAAGCACACGCCGAACGGACACGCCGAGCCGTTGCGCCCCGACCAGCGTTCCCATAGATGCAAACGACGTGCGGGCTGCGCATCACTCTGCGCTTCAGCCGGGTCGTGCACCCAGATCAGCTCGAGCATCGCGTTGGCGAAGAAGAAGCGGCGGTTGGCGGTGCCCTGCCCCGGGTGGCGATTAGGGCTGCCTTCGATGAGACCCAGCTCGATCAGCCGGTCGCCTTCCGGCGCACCGACGGCGCAGCTGATGAAGATGTGATCGACCTCGACTGAGCGATCGTCTGCGATGTCATCGACCATGCGGTGCGAATCTAGCCCACTAGCGGCACCAGCACCATGCTGAGGGTTGCGAGACCCGCACCGATGAGCGCGCCCGCGGCGACGTCGCTCGGGTAATGCAAGCCAAGGACGACGCGAGACGCTGCGATGAGCGTGGCGAATGGCACGAGCAACCACGCCAGCTCGGGGAAGCTGTGGACCGCGAGGATGGTGAAGCTCACCGCGTGCAGTGTGTGGCCCGAGGGGAAGCTGTAGCGATCCAGCGCGCGCGTACCGGCCACGATTCCGGCGAGGCTGATATACGGCCGTTCGCGGACCAGTCGCGACTTGAGATACTTGTAGAGGCCGACGCCGATCACGCCGACGACGGCCATGCGCAGCGCCGGGTAAAGCGCCGCTTCGCCGTAGATGACCGGCAGCAGGACGATCAGCGCGTACCAGAACATTCCGTCGCCGAGCTTGCTGATCGCGGTGAAAATCTCCCTGACCGCTCGCTGACTGCAGCCGCGGTTGAGACGCAGGCACCATGCATGCTCGATCGCATCCACGCGCCTGAACAACTCTGCGGTTCGTACGCCGTTCATGACGTTGCTCCGTAGCGCGTACTATTCGTGCCGCAGGCTGCAATGGATTGACGGCCGCGTGACACTTCTGTGATTCAGCAACTTGGAGCAGAATCTGCGAGCGACTTCACATATGCCGCCGACTTGTTACATCCGCGTTACGCCATGAACCTGCTGTTGATCGAAGACCACGCCGACATCGCGGCGAACATCACCGAGTTCTTCGAGGGCCGCGGCGACGCCGTCGAGCACGTCGCCGACGGCGCGGCGGGCCTGCAGAAGGCGCTGTCGGATCCGTACGACGCGATCGTTCTGGACCTGCTTTTGCCGGGACTCGACGGCCTGTCGCTGTGCCGCCAGCTGCGCCACGCAGGGCGCACGCAGGTCCCGGTGCTGATGCTGACGGCCAAGGATCTGCTCGCCGACAAGATCGAAGGCTTCGAGGCCGGCGCGGACGATTACCTGGTCAAGCCGTTCTCGCTAGCCGAGCTCGACGTGCGCCTGAAAGCGCTGGTGCGGCGGACGCGGCTACCGGAAACGCCGCGCATCCTGAGCGTCGGCGACCTCCGCTTCGATCTCGACACGCTCGAAGCCGAGCGCGGCAGCGAGCGGCTCAAGCTCAACCCCACGACGCGGCGTCTGCTGATCGTCCTGCTGCAGAATGCACATCGCGTCGTCACGCGCCAGGAGCTCGAGCGCGAGCTGTGGGGCGACTCGCCGCCGCAGGGCGATTTCCTGCGCGCTCACATGCACGCGCTGCGTACGGCAATCGACAAGAACTTCCCGGTCAAGCTCCTGCACACGATCCATGGCACTGGCTATCGCCTTTCGGCAGAACCGGTTCGTTCGTAAGCTGAACGACTGGTACTCGCGCCTCAGCCTGCGGGCGCGCATCGCGGGCACGATGATCGCGCTCGTCGCGAGTGCCGGTCTCGTGCTGAGCGCCTGGGCCTATCTCGCCGACGAGCAGTTGAAGCGCAACATCACGCTCGACCTCTTGTCCGAGGAGCTCACGCACTTCGAGCAGCGCATGCGCGTCGATCGTGGCGCCGAGCCGCTGCGCTCGGCGCGTCTCGCGATCTATCGTTCGAGCGATCTGGCCGAGCTGCCGCGGCACATCGCGATGCTGAAGCCCGGCGAAATGCATCGTGTGCGCTCCGGCGGACGCCTGCTCGACGTGCTGGTGCGCGACGGCGATTTCGGCCGGTTGTACATCACGTATGACGTCACGACATATGCGACCCAGGACGCGATCGCGTTGCTCGTGCTAGGAATCGGCGTGATCGCGATCGTCATGGTGGCTGCGCTGGCGGCGTCGGCGATCTCCAGGCGGCTCGTCGAGCCGGTAACCGCGCTCGCGGCGCGATTGACGGAGATCGACCCCGGCGAGCGTCACGTGCGTATCGGTGCGCAGTTCGCGGGCAACGAGCTGGAGCCCATCGCTCGCTCCGTCGACATGTTCATGGAGCGGCTCGATGGTTTCGTCGAGCGCGAGCAGTCATTCACTGCGACCGCGAGCCACGAGTTGCGGACGCCACTCGCTGTGATGCGTGGCGCGGTCGAGTTGTTGGAGACGTCTGCTGCTGATCGACCGGGCGCCGGCAAAGCGCTCGCACGAATTCAGCGAGCCGTGCGCGAGATGACGGAATTCACGGACGCGCTGTTGGCGCTATCGCGCGAACAGCAGGCGGCCGCGGCGAGCGAAACGACGTGCGATGTGAACGCAGTGCTGGCGCGCGTCGTCGAGGATCAGCGCAGCGTGTCGCCGGGCAAGCGCATCGTGCTGGAGATCGAGACCGGCACGAAACTGCAGGTAGCGGCGCCGGAGAGCATGGTCGCGATGACGATCGGCAATCTCGTACGTAACGCAGTCCAGCACGGCACGGGCGGCGAAGTGCTTTGCCGTTCGCAGGGCCACGAACTGGTGGTAACGAACGCCGGAACATTGCCGACGGAGAATCTGTCAGCCGCGCCGCGTCGCTTCACCACGCACCCCGGCGGCCACGGCATGGGCCTCTATCTGGTGCGGCGGATCTGCGAGCGCTACGGCTGGGATATTCGCCTCGAAAACGGGCCGCGCGGGGTCACGGCGCGCGTGGGATTTGCTTAGTAGCCGGAGGCTCCGTCGCTTCGACCGTCGCCCGCTAACGTGGAACGGCCGTCTCTGCTAGGATCTCGCACCCCGAAACGACCCTACTTTCCCTCCTCACGGAGACTCCATGTCGACCGCTCTCAAGCTCAACGTGCCCGCACAGGGGCAAAAGATCACGATTGCCAACGGCAAGCTCGCCGTTCCCGATCAACCGATCATCCCGTTCATCGAGGGTGACGGCACCGGCCCGGACATCTGGCGCGCGTCGGTGCGCGTCATGGATGCGGCCGTGCAGAAGGCCTATGGCGGCAAGCGCAAGATCCATTGGATGGAGGTGTTCGCCGGCCAGAAGTCGAACGATCTGTACAACACCTGGCTGCCGGACGAGACCGTCGCGGCTTGCCGCGAGTACCTGGTCTCGATCAAGGGCCCGCTGACCACGCCGATCGGCGGCGGCATCCGCTCGCTCAACGTGGCGCTGCGCCAGATGCTCGACCTGTACGTCTGTCTGCGCCCGGTGCGCTGGTTCAAGGGAGTGCCCTCGCCCGTCAAGGCGCCGGACAAGGTCGACATGACGATCTTCCGCGAGAACACCGAGGACATCTACGCGGGCATCGAGTTCGAGGCCGGCAGCGCCGACAACAAGAAGTTCCTCGAGCTGTTCCAGCAGGCGTTCCCGAAGCAGTACGCCAAGATCCGCTTTCCGAATACTTCCGGCATCGGCATCAAGCCCGTGTCGCAGGAAGGCACGGACCGGCTGTTCCGCGCAGCCATCGAGTACGCGATCGTCAACAAGCGCAAGAGCGTGACGATCGTGCACAAAGGCAACATCATGAAGTTCACGGAGGGCGGCTTCCGTAACTGGTCGTACGCGCTCGCGGAGAAGGAGTTCGCGCAGCAGACGTACACCTGGGATCAGTGGGAGCGCACCAAGGCCGCGAAGGGCGAGAAAGCTGCGAACGAAGAGCAGGATGCGGCGAAGAAGGCCGGCAAGATCATCATCAAGGATGCGATTGCCGACATCACGCTGCAGCAGGTGCTGACCCGTCCGGAAGAGTTCGACGTGATCGCCACGATGAACTTGAACGGCGACTACCTGTCGGACGCGCTGGCGGCGCAGGTCGGCGGCATCGGCATCGCGCCGGGCGGCAACATCAACTACGTGACCGGTCACGCGGTGTTCGAAGCGACGCACGGCACGGCGCCGAAGTACGCGAACCAGGACAAGGTGAACCCGGGCTCGGTGATCCTCTCCGGCGAGATGATGCTGCGTTACATGGGCTGGGTCGAAGCGGCCGACGCGATCATCAACGCGATGGACAAGACGATCGGCCAGAAGACCGTCACGTACGACTTCGCGCGCCTGATGGAAGGCGCGAAAGAAGTGAAGTGCAGCGAGTTCGGCGACGCCCTGATCCGAAATCTATGATGTTCCGAAATCTGTAATGTTTTGCACACTGTGACGTGGCCGCCCTTTCCTCCGCCAGCAGCCGCGACGCACTCGTAGACGAGTGCGCCGCGGCGCTCGTTCAGAACTTCGCCGACTACAACGCCGAGTTTCGTGCCATCACGCGGCGCGCGCCGCAGCGCTTCGAGGAGCGCGATTGGCGTGGCAGCCAGCGCGATGCCGTCGAGCGTATCGAGCTCTACGATAAGTGCGTCACCCGCGCTGTCACGCACATGCGCGAACGCCTCGGCGAGGATGCGATCGAGCGCGCTCTGTGGAGCAGCATCAAGCGCCGCTTCACCGAGCTGATCGACGAGCTGCCGGACCTCGAGTTCGACAAGACCTTCTTCAACTCGGTCACGCGCCAGACCTTCGGCACGATCGGCGTCGATGCGGCGGTCGAATTCATCGCGCTCGATTTGAATCCGATCGGCCGGATCACCACCGCGATCGAGACCAACGTCTACGGCAATCGCGGCTCTCTCGAGCTGCTGTTCGAGGAAGTGCTCGCCGATTTCCGCTTTCGCACGCCGTATCTCGACTTCGATCGCAGCGTCCGGATCATCACCAACGAAGTCCGCGCCCATTGTGACGTTATGGGCGAAGCGGATTCCGATGCATCGCGCCCGCCGCTGCAGGTCGAGCAAGTCGAGCTGGTGCGCGCGCCGTTCTTCCAGATGACGCGCGCGTATCTCGTCGGCCGCATCTCCGGCAAGGGCTGGATGCTGCCGTTCGTGCTGGCGCTGAAGAACACCGAAAGCGGCGTGCTGATCGACGCAATCATGATGGACGAGAGCTCCGTCAGCATCCTGTTCAGCTTCACGCGCTCGTACTTCCACTGCGACCTGCCGCACGTCGGCCAGGCGGTCGTGTTCCTCAAGACCATCCTGCCGCGCAAGCCGGTCAGCGAGCTGTACACCGTGCTCGGCCGCGCCAAGCAGGGCAAGACCGAGCGCTATCGCGAACTGTTCCGACACCTGCAGCAGAGCACCGACCGGTTCGTGCACGCGCCGGGCGATCGCGGACTGGTGATGATCTGCTTCACGCTGCCGTCGTTCGACGTCGTGTTCAAGATCATCCGCGACCGCTTCGCGTATCCGAAGAACGTGCTGCGCGAAGAAGTGCTGAAGAAGTACGAGCTGGTGTTCAAACACGACCGCGCCGGCCGCCTGGTCGATGCGCAGGAGTTCAAGCGCCTGCAGTTTCCGACGGCACGCTTCTCCGACGAGGTGATCGCGGAGCTCAAGAGCGAAGCTGCCGGCACCGTGCGCTTCGAGGACGACCAGCTGGTCATCGGCCACATGTACATCGAGCGGCGCATGACGCCGCTGAATCTCTACATCCGCAACGCCTCACGCGAGGATGCGGAGCGCGCGGTGCTCGACTACGGACAGTGCATTCGCGACCTGGCGGTGACGAACATCTTCGCCGGCGACCTGCTGCTGAAGAACTTCGGCGTGACGCGTCACGGCCGCGTGATCTTCTACGACTACGACGAGCTGTGCGCCGTCACCGACTGCCGCTTCCGCGACGTGCCGCAGGCACAGAACGAAGAAGACGAGATGCGCGCCGAGGCCTGGTTCCACGTCAACGAGAACGACGTGTTCCCCGAGACCTTTATGCAGTTCCTGGGCTTCGACCCGCAGCTCAAGGAAGCTTTCCTCAAGGTGCACGGCGAGATCATGAGGGCCGACTGGTGGCGCGGGATTCAGGCGCGACTGACGGAAGGCGAAGTGCTGGAAGTGCTGCCGTATCACCGGCATCGCGTGCGAGTGTTCGGCAGCCTCTAAAAGAAAGAACCCTCCCGACAAGGGAGGGTCCAGAGGGGGATGTTGTCGGATCGGATATAGGAGACTACTTGCGCGTCTCGTCGTCGTGTTTCTCTTCGTAAATCTCGCGGCTCTCCTGATTCAGCTGCTGGTGCAGATCCTGGCGCTCGTCGTGCGTCAGGGTGCCGTCTTCCTTGTACGTGTGCTCGAGATCGCGGATGTCGCGGCGCTCGGTGCGCAGCTCCTGCGCCTCGCCGTGCGTCAGCTCGCCTGACTTCACGCCCTGCTGGATGCGCGCGGTCTGATTCGCCTGACGCTCGTTCACGCCCGGATCACGGACAGCGGCCGGCGGCCGGCTCTGCTCGTCGTGCTTCTGGCGATAGATGTCACGACTCGCCTGGTTCTGCTCGTGCTGCAAGTCGCGGCGTTCTGCTTCAGTCAGCTTGCCGTCCGACTTGTAGCCGCGCTCGAGCTGACGGATGTCGCGCTGTTCTTCGGCAAGCCTGCCGGTTTCGCGACGCGTGAGCTCGCCGGACTTCGCGCCCTGCTGAATGCGCTCACGCTGATTGTGCTGGCGCTGGTTGACGCCCGGATCGCGCGTGTTGGCATCGGCTTGGCTCGCGCTCGCGACGCCAAGCACGCCGGCCAGCGTCAGCACTACTGCGGAAAACTTCTTCATTACGGGCCTCCTGAAAAGGCGTTGGTTTCGAGCGTTCAACGCCCCACCCGGCCGGCGGTTGACGCGGCTAACCAGGTAATTTCAGGGGTAGCCCTATTCTTGTTAAATTGCCGCCCATGCAACGCGCGCTCTTCATCCTCGGAATCCTCATCTCGCTCGTGGGACTCGCGTGGCCGTGGGTATCGAAGCTGCCGCTCGGGCGCTTGCCCGGCGACTTTCTGATCGAGCGTCCGGGGTTCAGGCTGTTCCTGCCGCTCACGACGATGGTCGTGATCAGCGTGCTGATCTCGCTTATTTTGATGCTGTTCCGCAAGTAGTCAGTATTTCTGCAGCGCCTGCTGCAGGTCGTCGATCAGATCGTCGGCGTCCTCGATACCGATCGACAAGCGCGCGGTGCGCTCCGAGATGCCGGCCCACTGACGCTCCTGCGCGCTGAAGTCACGCGGGTTGATCAGCCTCCCCGGCCAAACCAGCGATTCCGTCGAGCCGAGACTCGCGGAGATCGCGAACAGCTGCAACGCCTCGCTGAAGCGCGCGGCATCCTCGTGCAGCTCGATCGTGACCATCGCGCCGAACTCGTGCATCTGCGTGGCCGCGAGCACATGTTGCGGATGAGACGGCAGCCCGGGATAACTGACCCGTGCGACCTGCGGCTGCGCCTCCAGAAACGTCGCGAGCGTCAGCGCATTCGCGCACTGGCGCTCGTAGCGCAGCGGATAGGTTTTCAAACCGCGCTGGATCATGAATGCCGTGTGCGGATCGAGCGTTGCACCGAGGATGATCGAATCCGTATGCATCGCGTTGATCAGCTCCTTGCGCGCGATGACTGCCCCGCCCATCACATCGCCGTGCCCGGACGCGTACTTCGTCAGGCTGTGCGCGAAGATGTCGATGTCGAACTGCCCGTGGTTGTGGAAACCAGCGAACGTGTTGTCGAGCAAGGTCAGCGCACCATGCGCGCGCGCCGCTGCAATCATACGCTCCAGCGAAGCGACCTTGAGCACGGGATTCGTCGGCGACTCGAACACGATCAAGCGGGTCGGCCGCTGCGCGAGCGTGCGCTCGATGCCTGCGACATCCTCGATCGACAGCATCGTGTGCGCGATTCCATAGCGGGATAGCACGCGCCGGATCATGTAGCGCGTCGGCTGGTACATCTCGGCGAACATCAGGACGTGATCGCCCTGCTTGCACAGCGACAGCATGGCGAGATTCGACGCAGCTACGCCCGATGCGGTGAGCAAGCAGCCATCGCGGCCCTGCAGCTCGGCCAGCGTCAGCTCGAGCTGCCGCAACGTCGGGTTGGCGACGCGCGAATATTGAAAGCCCTCGCGCTGACCGCGCGACTCGCGCTCGCTCTCGGCGACGCTGTCGAAGGTGAACTTGACCGACTGGTAGATCGGCGCGACCAGCGGCCGATTGTCCGGCGGCACGTCCACGGCCGGCGGGTGATTGACCCGTGTCGGAGGCTTCATACGCGGCAAAGACGTTCGGCGGCTTCTTCCAGAGTCGAGTCGTTCTTCGCGAAGCAGAAGCGCAGCACCGAGAGCTTCGGCGCATTCGCGTAGAACGGCGAAACCGGTATGGACGCGACTCCTGCTTCGCGCAGCAAGGTGTCGGCGAACTCGACGTCGCTCTGCTGCGAGACCGAGCTGAAGTCGAGCAGCTGAAAATAAGTGCCCGCGGCCGGCGTCCAGCTGAAACTGGAGTTGTGCAGGCAATCGAGAAAGCGGTCGCGCTTGCGCTGATAGAACGCGCTGAGCTGCGAGTTGTGCTCGGGCGACGCTTTGAGGAAATCCGCGATCGCGAACTGCAACGGCGCCGCGATGCTGAAGGTATTGAACTGGTGCACGCGACGAATCTCGCGCGTCACCTCCTCCGCAGCAACCGTGTAGCCGACGCGCCAGCCCGTGGCATGCATGGTCTTGCCGAACGAGAACACGGCGACACCGCGCTCGTACAGCTCCGGGTGACCGATGATGCTCGCGTGCGCCGCACCGTCGTAGATCATGTGCTCGTACACTTCGTCCGACAGCACCATCGCCGACGTCGGCCGCAGCAGGTCCGCGAGCACATCGAGGTCGGAAGCACTTGCGATCGTCGCAGTGGGATTGTGCGGCGTGTTGATCATCACGAGCCGCGTTCGCGGCGACAGCACCTGCCGTACGCGTTCCCAATCGATCTGAAAGCGCGGCGGCTGCAGCGGCACGTGAATGGGCCGGCCGCCTGCGAGCAACACCGCGGGTGCGTAGGAATCGTACGAAGGATCGAACAGGATCACCTCGTCGCCGGGATGCACCAGCGCCTGCACGGCGGAGAAGATGCCTTCCGTCGCCCCGAGCGTGATCGTAATTTCGTTTTCGTTGTCGAGCAGCCGGCCGTAGCTTGCGCCGAGCTTGAGCGCGATCTGCTCGCGCAGCTGCGGGACGCCGATCATGGGAGCGTATTGATTGTGACCGGCGGCGACGTGATACGCGACCAGGTCCTTCAGTTTTGCCGGCGCGTCGTAGTCGGGAAATCCCTGCGCCAGGTTGATCGCATTCAGCTCGCGCGCACGGTTGGTCATGACCGTGAAAATCGTCGTGCCGACGTGCGGGAGCTTGGAGCGGATCATGGGAGACGAGTGACGATGGTCACGAGGGTCACGGAAGTCACGAGGGTTTCGCAAGTCATCGAGCTATCGGCGGTGGCAAAGCTCGTCTGAGCCCGGCAAGCATGATGCGGATGGCGCGAATCCTGCGCAAGGAGTCTTCGTTGCGCGGCAGAAAGCCAAGGTCTTCGCACAGTGCGCACTGAACTTCCAGCTCCGCCAGAGAACCCATGGAAATCGCCAGAAACCGCGAAAAGTCAGCGCGCGAATCCCGCGCAGCGCCCTCAGCAAGGTTCGACAGTACGGATACGGCTGAGCGCCGCATCTGCGACTGAAGCCCAAATCGTTCTTCAACAGGAAGCTGCGCAGTCATTCGATATGTGTCTGCGGCCAGTACTCGCGCCAGCTTCCACACCTCCAGGTCTTCGTGACTTCGTAGCTTGCCAGAACGCATCGTGCCTCCCTGGCGCGATCCTGCGTCATTCCGTGACTCGTCCTTCGTGACTTTCGTGACCCTCGTGACCCGCGTCACTTCAGGGTCACGCCTGCCGCCAGCTGCATGTCGCGCTGTCGGCGTTTCTCCTGCCTCGCCATGAGGATGCCGGCGATGATCACGCCGATCGTCACCAGCGCCACCATGATCGTCGCGAGCGCATTGATGTCCGGGCTCACGCCGAGGCGCACTTTCGAGAATATCACCATCGGCAGCGTGCTCGAGCCCGGACCGGAGACGAAGCTGGTGATCACCAGGTCGTCGAGCGAGATCGTGAACGACAGCAGCCAGCCCGAGATCAGCGCCGGCGCGATGATCGGCAGCGTGATCACGAAGAAGACCTTGCCCGGACGCGCGCCGAGATCCATCGCGGCTTCTTCCAGCGAGTCGTCGAGAGTCGCGAGGCGCGACTGCACGATGACAGTGACGTAGGCGAGCGTCAGCGTGATATGTGCGATCGTGATCGTCGTAAAGCCGCGACCTTCGGGCCAGCCGAATACCTGCTCCATCGCGACGAACAGCAGCAGCAGCGAAAGTCCCGTGATCACTTCCGGCATGACTAGCGGCGCGGTGGTCATGCTCGACAGCAGGGCGCGTCCCTTGAATTTGCCGAAGCGCGCCAACGCCGTGCCAGCGAGTGTGCCGAGAATCACCGCACCGGTCGCGTTGATGGCCGCGACCTTCAAGGACAGCCACGCGGCGTCGAGGATCTGCTGATTCGCGAACAGCCTGCCGTACCACTGCGTCGAGAAGCCGCCCCACACCGTCACGAGCCGCGACTTGTTGAACGAGTAGACGATCAACGACAGGATCGGTCCGTACAGGAAGATGAACCCGAGGATCAGTGTGCTGAGACGGAACGCGCTGAGGTTCTTGTTCATCGCTACGTGCCCCGCGCTTCGGCTGCCTGCGCTCGCTGCAGCAGCGCGATCGGAATCAGCAGCAACAGCAGCAGTGCGATTGCCACTGCGCTCGCCACCGGCCAGTCGCGATTACTGAAGAACTCGGTCCACAGCACTTTGCCGATCATCAACTGCTCCGGCCCGCCAAGCAGCGCAGGAATCACGAACTCACCCACCGCGGGGATGAACACCAGCAGCGAGCCGGCAACGATGCCCTGGATCGACAGCGGCAGCGTGATCTGCATGAACGCTTTCCACGGCCGCGAACCGAGATCCGCGGCGGCTTCGAGCAGCGTCAGATCCATCTTCTCCAGGCTCGTGTACAGCGGCAGGATCATGAACGGCAGATACGAGTAGACGATGCCGACGTAGATCGCGAAGTCGGTCTGCAGCATCACCAGCGGCTGATCGATCACACCGAGCCACATCAGAAAGTTGTTGATGAGCCCGTTGTTCTTGAGGATGCCGATCCACGCGTACACGCGCAGCAGGAACGACGTCCAGAACGGCAGGATCACCATCATCAGCAGGATGTTGCGCCACATGGTGTTGGCGCGGGCGATGGAATAGGCGATCGGGTAACCGACCAGCAGGCACAGGAGCGTCGAGACGGCGGCGATCTTCAGCGAGTTGAGATACGCGGTCCAGTACAGGTTGTCTTCGACCAGATAGAGGAAGTTGCCGATGTTGAGCTTGATCTCGAGGATGCGCTCCGACGTCCAGGCGAAGATCGGCTGGTACGGCGGCAGCGCGATCTGCGTCTCGGAGAAGCCGATCTTCAGCACGATCACGAACGGGATCAGAAAGAACAGCAGCAGCCACAGATACGGAACCGCGATCACGGCAGTGCGGCCCGTGACGCCCCACTGCACGAGGCGAGAGCGTGTCCAGCGATACGGCGGCAACGTCTCGAGGAAGCGCAACAGCAAGTACACGCCGACGCTACGGCGCTGAGGATGTGGCACCTCGGCGCGCGTGATCATTCCAGCAGCACTATCGGGCTGGACGCATGCCAGTGCAGATACACCGGCTGATCCCAGGTGATGTCGTCGGCGTGCCGGTACGCGTTGGGCTGCGTCACTCGCATCATCTTGCCGGTGCTGGTTTGCACCAGGTAGATGCTCATGTCGCCCATGTACGCGATCTCTTTCACGACGCCGCGCGTGACGTTGTCCTGCTGCTGCGGCGGCTCGACGGAGAGCTGGATCTTCTCGGGCCGGACCGCGGCCCAGACCACTGCGTCCGATGCGGCGCTGACGCCGTGGTTCACGTAGATCGTGCCCTCCATCTCGGGCGACGCAATCCGCACGTGGTCCGGCTCGTCTTCGACCATCGTGCCCTGGAATACGTTGATGTTGCCGATGAACTCGGCGACGTACTTGCAGTTCGGGTACTCGTAGATGTCTTTCGGAGTGCCAGTCTGCACGATGCGGCCGGCCTCCATGACGCCGATGCGGCTCGACAGCGTCATCGCCTCTTCCTGATCGTGCGTCACGACGATGAAGGTGACCCCGAGCTGCTCCTGCAGATTGACCAGCTCGAATTGCGTGTGCTCGCGCAGCTTCTTGTCGAGCGCGCCGAGCGGTTCGTCCAGCAACAGCAGCTTCGGCCGCTTCACCAGGGAGCGTGCGAGCGCGACGCGCTGGCGCTGGCCGCCTGACAACTGATGCGGCTTACGCTTCGCAAACTGCGTCAGCTTCACGAGATTGAGCATGTCGGCGACGCGAGTGGCGATCTCGGCCTTCGGCACGCGGTCCTGCTTGAGGCCGAACGCCACGTTCTGCTCGACCGTCATGTGCGGGAACAGCGCGTACGACTGGAACATCATGTTGACCGGCCGCTCGTACGGCGGGATGCCGGCCATGTCGACGCCGTCGATCGAAATGCGTCCGGTCGTCGGTTCTTCGAAGCCCGCGAGCATGCGCAGCAGCGTCGTCTTGCCGCAACCGGAACCACCAAGCAGGCAGAACAGCTCGCCGCGATAGACCTTCAGCGAAACGTCGTTGACCGCGACGAACTCGCCGAACTTCTTCGTGACGCTCTCGATGTTGATGTAAGGGACGGCCTGGGGATCGTTCCAGACCGGCACTTTCTGCTGCTGAGGCCGGTTAGTTGGGTTGGCAGCCATGAAAGTCGGCGCGCCGGACGCGATGCCCGGCGCGCTCCTGTTTTCGTTATTGACCCGTCTGGAACTTGGTCCACATCCGGTTCATCAGCCGTTGGAAGTCCTCGCCGTAGGCGAGCGAGGGGAAGAGCTTGGCCTTCACCTCCGGCGTCGGATAGATGCCCGGATCGTTCTTCACTTCGTCGCTCACCATCGGGAACGACGCAGCGTTGCCGTTGGCGTAGTTGACGAAGTTCGAGTCGTTGGCCGCGACCTGCGGCTCCATCAGGTAATTGATGAAGGCGTGCGCGTTCTTCGGATGCTTGGCGTCGGCCGGAATCGCCAGCATGTCGAACCACACGATCGTGCCTTCCTTCGGGATCGCGTACTTGATCTTCACGCCCTGGCCGGCTTCCGCCGCGCGATCGCGCGCCTGCAGGATGTCGCCGCTCCAGCCGACCGCGATGCACAGGTCGCCGTTCGCGAGATCGTCGATGTACTGCGAGGAGTGGATCTTGCGAACGAACGGCCGGATCGGCATCAGCTTCGCTTCCGCCGCCTTCAGGTCGTCTTCCTTCTGACTGTTCGGATCGCGGCCCATCCAGGCGAGCACCGTCTTGAGGATCTCGTCCGGCGCGTCCAGCAGCGACAGGCCGCAGTCCTTGAACTTGGCGACCAGCTTCGGATCGTAGATGTAGTTCCAGCTATCCGGCCGCGCGTCGCCGAGGATCTTCTTGATCTTGTCCTCGTTGTAGCCGATGCCGGTCGTGCCCCACAGGTACGGCACCGCGTACTCGTTGTTCGGGTCGTGCAGACCGACCCGGCTCATGATGTCCGGGTCCATGTTCTTCAGATTCGGGATCTGGCTCTTGTCGATCTTCTGGAACACGCCCGCCTTGATCTGGCGCTCCAGGAACGACGCCGACGGCACCACCAGGTCGAAGCCCGAGTTGCCGGCGAGCAGTCGCGTCTCCAGCACGTCGTTCGAGTCGAAGACGTCGTACGTGACCTTGATGCCGGACTGCTTCTCGAAGTTCGGGACCGTGTCCTCGGCGATGTAGTCGGACCAGTTGAAGACATGCAGGATTTTCTCTTCCTGCGCAGCTGCACCGGGCTGCTGTGCCTGCTCTGCGACTTCCTTCTTACCGCAGGCGGCGACGGCGAGCACGATAGCGGCGGCCGTCAAAACAGTGCGAACCGGGTTATTCATTGGAGCTGTCTCTCCCCGTGGGTGGTTCGCGGCGCAGCGTAACGCACAAACGGGAGTCAGCGGAAGCGTCTGAAGTAGTGCATGTACAGATCCGTCTAGACGTTGAGGAGAAGGTGCTCGCGTTCCCAGGAGCTGATCACCTGCAGGAACGTCTCGTATTCGTTCTCTTTGACCGCCGCGTAGGCGATCACGAAGCGCTCGCCCAGGATGTCGATCAGCGGGCGCGCATCGCGCAGCAACCGCAGCGAGTCTTCGATGTTCCGCGGCAGCGAGAACGGCAGATCGTAGGCGCTGCCGGAGATCGGTTCGGAGGGTTTCAGCCCCTCGACCATACCCAGGTAGCCGCAGGCGAGCGACGCGGCGATTGCGAGATACGGATTGGCGTCCGCGCCGGCGATACGGTTCTCGACGCGCCGCGAGGCAGGGCTGGACACCGGCACGCGCAGGCCCGCGGTGCGGTTGTCGTAGCCCCACTGGGTGTTGATCGGGGCCGAGTAATGCCGCGTGATGCGCCGATACGAATTGACGTTCGGCGCGAACAGTGACATCGCCGCGGGCAGGTACTTCTGCAGCCCGGCGATGTGCGAGAAGAACAGCGCCGAGGGCCGACCCTCAGCGTCGCTGAACACGTTATTGCCGGTGTTCCGGTCGATGATGCTCTGGTGGATGTGCATGGCACTGCCCGGCTCGCGCGCCATCGGCTTGGCCATGAACGTCGCGTACATCTTGTGGCGCAGCGCCGCTTCGCGCGCAGTGCGCTTGAACAGGAACACCTGGTCGGCGAGCGACAGCGCGTTCCCGTGCAGCAGGTTGATCTCCATTTGCGCGGCGCCGTCCTCGTGGATCAGCGTGTCGATCTCGAGGTCCTGCGCCTCGCAGAACGCATACACGTCGTCGAACAGCGGATCGAACTCGTTCACCGCCGCGATCGAGTAGGACTGGCGTCCCGCCTCAGGACGTCCCGACCTGCCGACCGGCGGCTTGAGCGGGTAGTCGGAGTCGATGTTCGGCTCGACCAGGAAGAACTCGAGTTCAGGCGCGACCACTGGCTCCCAGCCGTGCTGCGCGTACAGCTCCAGCACGTGCTGCAGCACATAGCGCGGCGCCATGGTCACGGGGCGGCCGTCCGAATAGAAGCTGTCGTGGATGACCTGCGCGGTCGGCTCGGCCGCCCACGGCACGACGCGGATCGTGTTCGGATCCGCCTTGAGCACCACGTCGATCTCGGACGGACTGATGGCGCGCTCTTCGTCCGGATAATCGCCGGTCACGGTCTGCAGGAAGACGCTCTCGGGCAGGCGCATGCCCTCTTCTTCCGCGAATTTCTCCGCGGGCATGATCTTGCCGCGCGCCACGCCGGCCATGTCGGGGATGATCGCCTCGACTTCCGAAATGCCGTGCTCTTTAAAGAACTGTTGGATGACGCTCATACAAGCCCTTTACGACCTTGCGCGTGAGGTTTTCTGGGCACGCTCGCGTGCCGCCTCACCGAAAGCCGCGAATAGCGCGACCGAAAATGGGTTCTGGCTGAAGTGCCACTCGGGGTGCCATTGCACGGCAACGGCGAACGAGGGCGCATTGCGCACGCGGAAGGCCTCGACGACGCCGTCCGGGGCATGGGCCTCGATATCGAGATCGCGCCCGAGCGTCTGCACGCCCTGCGAATGCAGCGAGTTCACGGTGATGCGATCTTTGCCCGCCAGGCGCTGCAGGAGCCCGCCACGCGTCAGCTCGACCTCGTGCGCAGGTCCGTATTGGTCTTCGAGCGGCGCCTGCTCGTCCTCGCGGTGATCGCGCAGCCCCTCGACTTCGTGCAGCTTCTGCCAGAGCGTGCCGCCGAATGCGACGTTCATCTCCTGGAAGCCGCGGCATATCGCCAGCAGCGGCATGCCGCCTTCGACGACGTGCGGGATCAGCGGCAGAGTCGTCGCGTCACGGGCGGCGTCGTGCAGCGTGCCCGGATCGCTCGGCGGCCCACTGTAGCGATGCGGCTCAACGTTCGAAGCGCTGCCCGTGAGCAGGATCCCGTCGAAGTCCGCCAGCAGCTCGCGCATGTTGATCGCGTCGCCCAACGACGGGATCAACACGGGCACGGCCTGCGCACCTTCCGCCACGGCACGGATGTACTTCTCCCCGACGCAGTGGAAGAAGTGGTTGCCGAGCAGACGGCGATCAGCCGGGATTCCTATGACCGGTTTGAGCGTTGACACGTTTAAGATCTTTAACAGTCGGCGAGGGGGCCGACGTAGAAGCGAGGCGGCATTTAACCACAAAACCGGGCGGCTCGTCCGCCCGGCAAAGCCCGTATGTGCCCATTTTTAGGCCTTACAAGGGCTTGCGCCGGGCTCCAAGGGCTCCAGCCTCTTGCCTCGCGCGAACGCCAATCGCTATCCTGCCGGGCCTCTGCGGTCGTTCGATCGCTATCAAATATTAAACAGGGTTTCCCTGATGGCGGTCGCCGAGACTTCGTACTACGCGCATTCGGCGATCCCAGCGCCGGAGCGGCCCGCCCTCGCCGGCCAGGTGGAGGCTGACGTCTGTGTGATCGGCGGGGGAATCGCCGGCTGCTCGACTGCCCTGCACCTCGCCGAGCGCGGTTACCGGGTCGCCCTGCTCGAAGCACAGCGGATCGGCTATGGCGCCTCGGGGCGCAGCGGCGGACAGGCAATAGCCGGCTACGCCTGCGGCCAGGGGAAGCTCGAGCGCCAGGTCGGATTCGAGAATGCCCGGCGCATGTGGGACATCTCGGTCGAGGGGCTGCACCTGATCCGCGATCGTGTCGAGCGGCACGCCATCGATTGCGATCTGCACTGGGGTCAGTTGCACGTTGCGATCAAGGAGCGGCAACGAGCCGACCTGCTGGAGGAAAGAAGGGATCTCGAGGAGCGCTACGGATATCGGCAGCTGCGATTCATGGAGCGCGCAGACGTGGAGACGCTGCTCGCGACGAAGCGCTACTGCGCCGGGCTCCACGATGCCGGCAGTGGTCATCTTCATCCGCTGAACTACACACGAGGTCTGGCGGCAGCGGCTGAGGCTGCAGGCGTGCAGATCTTCGAGAACTCACCAGTGACGGGCTTGCACATCGCAGAGCCCGCGATCGTCCGCACCGAGCGCGGCAACGTGCGAGCACGATTCGTCGCGCTCTGCTGCAACGCTTATGGTGAGCCGCTCGTACGGGCGTTGCGCGCGCGGATTATGCCGGTGGGGACGTACATCGTCGCGACCGAGCCGCTCGGCGCGGCACGCATCGAAGAGCTGATGCGCCAGAACATTGGCGTGACCGACTCGAACTTCGTGCTCGATTATTTCCGTCGCTCAGCGGATCACCGCTTGCTGTTCGGCGGACGCGTCAGCTACTCCGGTCGCGATGCATTCGATACCGCGCGCGCTACGCGAGCGCGGATGGTGAAGGTGTTTCCCCAGCTCGCCGCTACACGCATCGAGTTCGCGTGGGGCGGATACGTCGACATCACGATGAGCCGCGCGCCCGATTTCAATCGGCTCGCGACCAACGTTTATTACCTGCAAGGATTCTCGGGGCACGGGATCGCGCTGACTGGCATCGCAGGGCAGCTCATCGCGGAGGCCATTGCTGGCCAGGCCGAGCGCTTCGACGTGTTCACGAAACTGCAGCATCGCAATTTTCCCGGCGGCGCTGCGCTCAGGATGCCGGCGCTGGTGCTCGCGATGGCCTGGTACCGGCTGCGCGATCTGCTGTAGCCGACTAATCGCCTTCGTAGATGCAGCCGCTCGTGCAGGTCTCGTGCACGACGACTTTGGCGAGCAACGCCAGACGCGGTTTCGTCTCGCGCCAGATCCATTTCGCAAGATTCTCGCTGGTGGGATTTTCCAGGCCCGGAATCTCGTTGAGCAGCTGATGATCGATGCGATCGAAGACCGGTTGGAACGCCGCGCGCACGTCCGCGAAATCCATCACCCAGCCGGCATGCGAATCGACCGGTCCCGCCACATGCAGCTCGATCCGAAAGGAGTGACCGTGCAGGCGCGCGCACTTGTGCCCCGCCGGCACGTTCGGCAGGCGATGAGCGGCTTCGATGGTGAAGGCGCGGAAGATCTGCATGCTGTCAGGCTGAAGCCTGACTCACGATCACGCCGCTTTGCGCCGGCGCGAGCTCGATGCGCAGCTGCAGGTTCCGCAGGTGCAACGGATCGAGCTGCAGTCGCCACAGACAGTGAAGTCGACCGAGCCGAAGTGACGACGGCAGTGCTCGCAATACGGCTTGCGACGCAGGCCGCGCGCCGCGCGATAGGCGGACACAGCCGCAGCGTTCTGCCGCGACTGTTCGTCGCCGCAGGCCCCGAGATCCTTGCTCACGATGTCGCGCATGAAGGTGCTGGCGCCCATGGCGCCGACTTTGAACAGACGCATCTGCTCACGGGCGAGACCCATCTGCGCGAGCGGGTCGTAGATGACCACGCCGAGCTTGGGATGGAAAAAAAGCTGAAACGCATCGCCGCTCATAACGCACTTCGCGGTAGGAAAAAATGGAGTCGGGGGAGGTCTGAAACGCGGGCGCAATTGTGCTGCAACGCGTTTGTCATAGCAATCGGCACTCGCCCCTATTTTGCAGAATCCAAGCCAAAAACCCGGACTTTCCGCGCTGCAGCGCCTGGTTTCAGCTGCGCGAGCGCAGCAGGAAGCAGGAATGGATACGCAGGTTGCGGGAGAAATCCTCAGGCACTGTATTGCGGCTGATGTCTTCGATTTCAAACGCCGCGAGTGCATTCGTATCGAGCTTGAAGCGCGTGTAGTTGTTGGAGAACACGATCGTGCCACGCGGCGTCAGCAGTTCACGCGCGAGATTCAGCAGCTTTGCGTGATCGCGCTGTACGTCGAAATCTTCTGTCATGCGCTTGGAGCGCGAGTGCGTTGGCGGATCGATGAACATCAGATCCCAACGACGCGCCGTCGTGCGTTGCTCCTCGAGCCAGGTGAGACAGTTGGCCTGCACGAATCCGTGCGCAGGAGTTGCAAGCTCGTTCAAGGCGAGGTTGCGCTTCGCCCAATCGAGATAGGTGCGCGACATATCGACAGTCGTCGAGGCCGTTGCGCCGCCGCCTGCGGCGTAGACAGTCGCAGTACCGGTGTACGCGAAAAGATTGAGGAAGCGTTTGCCGCTCGCGAGCTCGGCGATCAATCGACGCGTGGGCCGATGATCGAGAAACAAGCCAGTGTCGAGATAATCCGTGAAATTCACGTAGAAGCGATGCGGCTGCTCGCGCACGACATCGAACTCGCGCTCGCGTGCAAGCTTCTCGTATTGCGTGCCCTGCTTCTGCTGGCGCCGCTCGCGCACGAACATGCGGTCCGACGGAATGTCGAGCTCGTGCGGAATGACGGCGAACGCCTCGTCGCGCCGCTGGCGTGCAGCCTTTACATCTACGGTGCGCGGCGGCGCGTACTCTTGCACGACGACCCAGCGATTGCCCGCGCCGTCGCCGTACTGATCGATCGCGAACGCGTACTCGGGCATGTCTGCGTCGTAGATGCGGAAGCAATCGATCGCTGCGCGCTGCGACCAATCGAGCGCCGATTTGAAATTCTTCCGCAGACGATTCGCGAACATCTGCGCGCCGGGGCGCGCGCGCACTTCTGCCGCGTCCGGAGCCGGCGCACGCGGCTGCTGAAAATCCTCGGGATTGATTTCAAAGCGCAGCAGCCGACATTCGATGCGGCCGTTGAACAGCGTGTGGCTGCGCTTCGAGTAAATGCCGATCGCCTTCGCCAGCGGCGGGTTGCCCGTCAATACGGTCGCTCGCCATCCCTGAAACTGCTCGCGCAGTCTCTGGCCGAGTGTGGCGTAGAGTGCCTGCAGCTGCGCCTCATCACCGATGCGTTCGCCGTAGGGCGGATTCGTGGCGAGCAATCCGCCTGCGGCTTCGCTCTCCTTGACCAGCTGCTCGAGTTCGCGCCGTTCGAAATGCACGAAGCCGCGCAACCTCGCCCGCTCGGAATTCTCGATTGCCGCGCGAATCGCGGCAGCGTCGCTGTCGTAGCCGCGCAGGACGATGCGTCGATTCGCAGTCGCCTCGCGACGTGCTCGCGCTTCGTCGACCAGACGCTGCCAGAGCTCGCGATCGTGGCCGCGCCAGCCGACGAAACCAAAATAGCTGCGCAGCGATCCGGGCGCGATGTCGAGCGCCATCATCGCGGCTTCGATCACCAGCGTTCCGCTGCCGCACATCGGATCGACGAACTCACCGCTCTGCGCAATCGCCGGCCAGCCGCTGCGCAAGAGCACGGCAGCCGCGAGATTCTCCTTGAGCGGAGCAGCGACACCACGAGCGCGATAGGCGCGGCGATGCAGACTTTCGCCCGAGAGATCGAGGCTCAGCGTCGCGCGTTCGCGATCGAGGCGCACATCCAACTGCACGTCCGGCCGCTCGAGCTCGACCGACGGCCGCTGACCCGTACGCTCGCGTAGCTGATCGACGATCGCGTCCTTGGTTTTCAGCGCGCCGAAATGCGTGTGCTTGATGCCCGCGGATGATCCGCCGAATTCGATCGCAAGCGTGCCGTTCGGCCCGAGATGCTGAGTCCAGTCGATTGCCGCCACGCCCGCGTACAACTCTTCGGGTGTCGCGGCGGGAAAATTGCCGAGCGGCATGAGAATGCGGCTCGCGGTGCGCGACCACAGACACGCGCGATACGCGGTCTCGAGCGTGCCTTCGAACAACACGCCGAGCTTGAGCTCGCGAGTGTTAGTTGCACCGCAGGCGCGCAGCTCGGCAGCCGTCAGGTCAGCGACCCCCGGCGGGCAGGAAGCAAAGAATTGCACGGCTATCTGCTACCGCTGACCGTCCAGCGTCATCAATGGCCCGTACATCTCCGGGCGGCGATCGCGGAACACACCCCATGACGTGCGATAGGCGCGCAGCGCGTCGAGATCGAACGTTGCAGTGACGATCGCGTCGCCCGTGCGCGCTGCCTGCTTGACGATCGCGCCCGAGTGATCGGTGATGAAGGACGAGCCGTAGTACGTGACTTCCCAACGCTCGCCTCGCTCGGTGCCAATGCGATTGGATGCGACGACGGGCATGATGTTCGACGCTGCGTGGCCCTGCATCGCGCGCTGCCAGTGATCGCGCGAATCGATGCTGAGATCCTGCGGCTCCGAACCGATGGCCGTGGGATAGAACAGAATCTCCGCACCCAGCAGTGCCATCGCCCGCGCCGACTCCGGGAACCACTGATCCCAGCAGATCGCCACGCCGATCTTGCCGAAGCGCGTTTGCCACGCCTTGAAGCCGGTATCGCCCGGCGAGAAATAAAACTTCTCGTGATAACCGGGGCTCTCCGGAATGTGCGTCTTGCGATACGTGCCGAGCATCGCGCCGCCGGCATCGACGATGGCCACCGAGTTGTAGAACACGTTGCCCGCACGCTCGAACACACTCACGGGCAGCACGACGTTCAACTCGCGCGCCAGCTCCTGGAAGCGGCGCACCGCGGGGTTCTCCTCGATCGGCATCGCGACCTTGAAGTACTTCGGATCGTGCTCGATGCAGAAGTACGGCGTCTCGAACAGTTCCTGGATCAGGATGATGTTCGCGCCTTGCCGCGCGGCTTCGCGGACGGTCCGCTCGGCAGTGGCGAGATTCGCTACGCGATCGCCGGAGCAGGCGAACTGAGCAGCAGCAACTGTGACTTTCATGGCGTTAGAACGTAGGCGGCGTGCAGGCGCTGATGATCTCACACGCCTCGTCGCCGAAGTTGCGGAACCGATGTGGCACCGCGCTGGTGAAATAGTACGCGTCGCCGGGCCCGAGCACGCGGCTCTGCGCGCCAACCGTCAGCTCGACGCGGCCCGCGACGACGATGCCACCCTCCTCGCCCTTGTGACTGAGCATGTCCGAGCCCGTGTCCGCTTTCGGACGATAGCGCTCGTGCATGATCGTCATCGCGCGGTTCGGCCGCTGTGCAGCCACCAGCCGCAGCGAGACTTCGCGATCGCCGATGTCGGTGAGCTCGTCGCGCGCGTAGAACACCTGCGGGTTGAGCTGCAGGTCGAGCGTGAAGAACTCCGCGAGCGACATCGGCACGCCATCCAGCACCTTCTTCAGCGAGCTCACCGACGGGCTGACGCGATTCTGCTCGATCAGCGAAATCGTCCCGTTGGTGACGCCAGCGCGCTTCGCCAGCTCCCGCTGCGACAGGCCGTACATCGTGCGCACCGCCTTGAGGTGTGCGCCCACATCGATCGTCATCGTCGGAGGCCTCGAGCCGTGACTTAGCAGGTGTTTAGGATAATCGACACTCTGGCCCGAATGCTATGAATAACTTACGGGGAATTTGAGTGGCCTGTCGAATTTTCTTATCATTTCGACCGGTTTTGCCCCGTCTCCTTCACCCCGGATTTTTAGCCATGCCAACCACCGCGCGCGTCGATCTCGAAGCATTCTGGATGCCCTTCACGGCCAACCGTCAGTTCAAGTCGCAGCCGCGTTTGCTGGCGCGCGCCGAGGGCATGCACTACTGGACCGAGGACGGACGCAAAGTGCTCGACGGCGTCGCGGGGCTCTGGTGCGTCAACGCTGGTCACGGTCGCAAGGAAATCACCGAGGCGGTGAGCAAGCAGCTCGCCACGATGGAGTACGCGCCGCCGTTCCAGATGGGCCACCCGCCCGGCTTCGAGCTTGCGAGCCGTCTGGTCAAG
>DATJIP010000049.1:0-4440 GCA_035493235.1 Steroidobacteraceae bacterium | reverse complement strand
GTCAGCATCGCCTGTGCTTCGGCGACTTATTCCGGTTTCACCAATGACCAATTGTTCAACTGCTTTTCGAAGGCCTGGATTGCTGCCCATATGAACGAGAGTCCCTGGGGCAAAGTTCTCACGGCGAAAACAGACACGAATAACAGCGGCTTCATCGAGGCAAACGAGGCCTTTGTCTACGCCAGGAATCGCAAACATGAGGACGATGATCCGAAGCAGGGCAACCACCCCGACTCCGGCGCCGCCGCGGCGCAGTCCATCATTCGTCTGGCGTGAGCGCAGAGTGTGAGGTCGCGCCCAAAAGAAAACGCCCCGTGCAGAACGGGGCGTAAGTCTTGAAGTAATTTGGTGCCGGAGAAGAGATTCGAACTCCCGACCCGCGCATTACGAATGCGCTGCTCTACCAGCTGAGCTACCCCGGCGAGGGGGCGGAAGTATAAGGGAAGATGCGGACAGCGGGTAGCGGACGCCTAGGCGCGCTTTTTCCTGAGCCGGATCACGACTTCGACTTCGGCTTCCATGCCGTCCGGGAGCGTCGGGAAGCGGCTGAAGGCGATGTCGTTCGGGTCGATGTCGCGCAGCTCGCCCGTCTCGAGGTCGTGGAAATGATGATGGGGCGTTCGGGTGGAATCGTAGACCGAGCGCTCAGGATCGAGATGGATCTGCCGCACGAGGCCGCGCTGTGCCAGCACCTTGAGCGTGTTGTACACGGTTGCCTTCGAAACCCGCTCGCCGCCGCGGCGCACGGCCGCGAGGATCTGCTCCGCCGTCATGTGCGTCGGCGTGCTCATCAATAATTCGGCGATGCGAATGCGCTGCTCGGTCGGCTTCAGGCCGTGCGCGTTGAGCTGTTCGATGAGGTGCTCGCGGGACAGCGTCCGAACGGGTTGCTGGGAGCTCACGATTCCGCCTCGTAACGGTGCGATGGGCCGAGCATACCGCGACCCCTCGCCGGAGGCGAGAATCGAGGCGAAAGCCGTAAAAATACCCGACTGCGGCCCGACCGACGCAACGTAGAGTGACCGTCGGTGGATCCGCGCGACGGGCATAAGGATGTGCAAGGCGGCCGGGACGACATTAATGGAATTGCTGACGGTGCTGGCCGTCGTCGCGGTGCTCGCGACGCTTGCGGCACCGAGCTTTCAAACGCTACGCCTGGACAGCCAGCGGGCGGCCGCGGTGAACGGCCTGCTGCACAATCTGTTCCTTGCGCGGTCCGAGGCGGTCAAGCGCGCGGCAGTCGTGAGCGTGTGCCATTCCAGCGACGGCCAGCGCTGCGATCCAGGCTTCGACTGGAGTCGCGGCTGGATCGTATTCGCGAACCACGATCGGGACGAGCCGCCCGTGCGCGATGCCGCGGAAGAACTGATCGTCACGTCGGTCGGTACGCCAGGTATCTCGATCACCTCGAACCGCCGCGCCTACTCGTTCCGCGCGATGGCGCAGGCCGTCGTCAACGGCACCATAGTGTTCTGTGACGCCCGTGGCTCTGCGCACGCGCGCGCCATCATCATCAGCCACACGGGTCGGCCGCGCGTTGCACAGCGCGATGCCGACGGCAAGCCTTTACGCTGCCCGTAAGGATAGCGATGATCATGGCTACATCACGAAGAGGGGTCGCCTTTTGCTCAGTCGCTCGCGCGGCTTCACGATCGCAGAGGTGTTTGCCGCGCTGCTCGTCATGGCAGTGGGCATCATCGGCATCGCGGCGCTGTATTCCGACCAGGTGCAGACCAACCCGGAGGCGCAGGTCCATCGCGAGGCGGCAGAGCTGGCGGAGCAGATCGCGCAGCGCATTCGCGAAACCAAGGAAGGACACGCCGGCTTCGCGACCACGATCGGCGTGCTGTGCGAACAGCCCACGAAGCCGACCCTGCCGCAGGACATCGCCGCACGCGAGGCCGCGTGCTGGGAAGACGAAGTGGAGCGCAAGCTGCCGAGTGGCCTCGGCACGATCACGCGCGACACACTGACGAATCCGCCGACCTACGTCATCGCAGTGAGCTGGTCGGCGCCGGACGCGGGCACCGCCTCGTATGTGATCAGGGTGACGGCACCTTGACGCGCAGCTCGCGCGGCAGGCTGAACACTACGTTTTCCGGCTGACCGATCACGTTCACGGGCGCAGCGCCGCCCCATTCGCGAATGCGCGCGACCACACGCTCCACCAGGATCTCGGGCGCCGATGCGCCGGCGGTGACGCCGACGCTCTGCTTGCCTTCGAGCCACTCGCGACGCAGATCCTCCGGGCCGTCGATGAGATAGCCGGGGATGCCGGCCTTCTCGGCGATTTCGCGCAGGCGGTTCGAATTCGAGCTGGTCGGCGAGCCGACGACGAGGATCAGATCGCACGTCTGTACCAGACGCTTCACCGCATCCTGCCGATTCTGCGTCGCGTAGCAGATGTCTTCCTTGCGCGGGCTGGCCAGCGTCGGGAAGCGCTCACGCAGCGCGTCGACGATGCGCTGCGTGTCATCGACGGACAGCGTCGTCTGCGTGACGAACGCGAGCCGTGCCGGATCGCGAACATCCAACTGCGCGACGTCCTCCGGCGTTTCCACCAGCAGGATGCGTCCACCGAACGCGGTGTCGAACTGTCCCATGGTGCCTTCGACCTCCGGGTGCCCGGCGTGGCCGATCAGAATCACCTCGCGGCCTTCGCGCGCGTAGCGCGCTACTTCCATGTGAACCTTGGTCACGAGCGGACAGGTCGCGTCGAAAACCTTGAGCGCGCGTCGCTTCGCCTCGTCCTGCACGGCACGCGAAACGCCGTGCGCGCTGAAGATCACGGTCGCGTCGTCCGGCACTTCGTGCAGCTCCTCGACGAAGACAGCGCCGAGGCTGCGCAGGCGCTCGACGACGTAGCGGTTGTGCACGACTTCGTGACGCACGTAGATCGGCGCGCCGAACAATTCGATTGCACGCTCGACGATGTCGATCGCGCGATCGACGCCGGCACAAAACCCTCGTGGATTGGCGAGCAGGATCTGCATGCGCTTACTCCGTCCCCGCGCGACGCTCGCCGGCGGCAGCTTCCTTGCCGTGCCCGCGCTCGCGGAACGCATCGAGCAGCAGACAGCCCGCGCCGATCGAGATCGCAGTGTCGGCAATGTTGAACGCCGGGAAATCCCAGGTGCGCCAGTTGAAGTAGATGAAGTCGACGACGTAGCCGTGCATCACGCGATCGATGACGTTACCGAGCGCACCGCCCAGCACCAGCGACAGGCCGATCGCGAGCAGCGTCTGCTCCGCACGAATGCGCCGCAGCCACAGCATGAGCACGATGCTGACGACCAGCGCGAGCCCGATAAAGAACCAGCGCTGCCAGCCCGACGCCTGCGCGAAGATGCTGAACGCCGCGCCGGTGTTCTCCAGGTAAACCACGTCGAGGAACGGCAGCAAGGCGATCGTGTCCTGCGTCTTCACCGTGCCGATGACCAGCGCCTTGGTCGTCTGATCCAGCAGCACGACGAAGAATGACAGCCACAGCCAATTGCTGGCGCCGCGCGTCGGCGTGAACCAGACCTTCGAGAGCGGATTGCTGCCCATGGGCGTTTGCGGTCTCTCTTAAATGTAGCGGCGCTGCTCGCCCGGTCCGGCGAGATTGGACACGCAGCGGCCGCACAACTCCGGATGCTCGGCGTTGCTGCCGACATCTTCACGCTTGTGCCAGCAGCGCACGCACTTCTTCGCCGCACTCGGACGCGCAACGATCCACGCGAAGTCTTCGTTCCCCTCCTCCGCCGGCGTCGCGTCGGCCGGACGGCTGTCCGCCCGGTGCACGCGTGCTGCCGAAGTGATGAACGCAAACCGCAGCTCCTCGCCGAACGGCTGCAGGACCTGCAAAACGTGCGGCGCGCAGTACACATCGACCTCAGCGTCGAGTGGCGCACCGATCGCATCTGCATTGCGCAGCTTCTCGAGCTCACGCATGACGCCACTGCGCACGCGGAAGACCGTGTCCCAATCGATCTGCGGACGCTGCGCCGCGCCCTGCGGCAACGCGACCCAGGTATTGAAGAACACCGATTCGTTACGCTGGCCCGGCATGTACCGCCAGATCTCCTCGGCGGTGAACGAAAGAATCGGCGCGAGCCAGCGCACGATCGCCTCCGCGATCCAGAACATCGCTGTCTGGGCCGAGCGCCGCGCATGGCTCTTCGCCGGCGTCGTGTACAGCCGGTCCTTCAGCACGTCGAGATAGAAGCCGCCGAGATCGACGCTGCAGAAGTTGTGCACCTTCTGATAGATGAGGTGGAACTGGTAATTGCGATACGCCGCGATCACCTCTTCCTGCAGCTGCTCGGTGCGCCACAGCGCCCAACGGTCGACCGCCACCAACTGATCGGGCGACACCTGATCCTTCGCCGGATCGAAGCCCGCCATGTTGCCGAGCAGGAAGCGCACGGTATTGCGCATGCGCCGATACGACTCGGCGAT
>DATJIP010000048.1:0-2972 GCA_035493235.1 Steroidobacteraceae bacterium | reverse complement strand
TCGCCTTTTGCAACATCGCCTGCTTGTTCTTCGATAGCATCGCGCGGGAATGAAACTGGCTGCCGATCTGTCGGTCGAGTTGACGCACGCTCCATCCACCACGAAGCGCCTCGGCTTCATAGAACGCCCTCTCCTCGGCTGACCGTGTTCGCCGCATGAGATGAATGTAGTGCGTCCAGGAGAGCTGAAATACGTCGGCGAGTTGATCCAGATCGAAATTCCGAACCACTGCTTCGGAATTGCCCGAACGGAGCTCGCCGGTGGATTTCCGAATCAGCGATTCGGAAATTGCGGTGGGTGGCCAGGTCTGGTAGAACAGACGCATCAACTCGAGGTTGTCAACCCCGAAGCCTCGACCGAACTGTTTTGCCAGGTCGGCTGACAGTCGCCCAAGCAGTGCCTGCCCGTAGGCCGCGCGATCTTTTCCGCCCTGGTTGAACTCAACGATACGGCGGCCAATCTCCCAATAGGTCGCAGTCATCAACGCGTTGACGCTGCGTGCCGCGGCACGACGGCCGCGCTCCAGAAGCGCGACTATGTCGCTATGGATATTGCCGTACTCGGTGCCACTTGATGCAATATCAGTCATTGTTCAGGCTCATGCACAGGTCCCAGGTTGCTTGTTGCACCATTATCAAACACCGGATCGCCGCTGTCCCGACCCCACGATGGGGCAGTTTGCGCTCGTCCAGTGAGGTAAAGCGGGTCGCGCTCCGGAGGTCAAAATCGGACGGGGTCTGCGCTCGACGACGCATTGTTCACCGGGCCCTCAAATACGCCGCATACAGGCCGGCATGCAGATCGCGCAACGCCTTGCGGCGCTCGACCAACTCATGCTGGCTACCCTGCCGTTCAAGACTGAGGATCTGCAGCAACAGCCGAGTCGCCCGCTCAGGCGCCGTCTGGCGCGACGGCCGCGCTTCACGCAGCAGCGGCGCCAAGGCGGGCTTCTCGATCAGCACCCACGCGGGAAACCACGCGAGGTCGGCTGTCTGGCCTGCACCCTCGAAATTCGCGTCGAACTTTCTGCGCAACGTGTCGATTGAGGCGTCGGCGAGCCGATGCAACAGATCAGCCAGGCGGCCCGGTGACAGCCACGCCAGTTCGGTGAGCATTGGCAATGAAGACGCTACGCCATCCGCGCGATGCCGCACCTCTGCCATCCACATCAGCGGCGCCGGGATCCGGCGCCACGACTCAATTCGCACGACGGCCCGTTCTGCCTCATCCCAGTCGCCCGCGCGCAGCCAGAGCGGTGCAGCGTGAAGGTCACTGACGTCAGCGCGAAACGGCAGGGCAGCAGCCTGTCGCGCAGTCGTCCGCCAGCATGACGCCATCCACGCCCGTCCGGGCGCGTCGCCGAGTAGTCGCCGCGCCGCGGGTTCCACCTCATCATTGAGGCGGCAACAGGCTGCAGCCAGCGCCGGATGATCGGCAAACGGCGCGGTGACATCGCTGTCGAGCACATCAATCAATGTCGCCAGCCCGGCCAGGGTGCCGTCATCGGGAAATTCGCCAACCAGTCTCTGCCAGGCCTGCCGGGCAGAGATTGCGTCCCGCCGGAGAAGAGCATCCAGCACATCGTTGCGGAGCATGACGTCGCGGCTGTCGGCGAAGATGTCGAGCTGCATGGTGGTCAGCGTCAGAAGAGTTGATCGTTCAGAGCGGCCAGATTAGCCCATTTCACCACGCTGCGAAACGACCGGCCGTCAACGTCGATCGATTCGATCACCGCACGTTGACCGCTGGCTTCGGCGACCACGCGCACGATGCGATCGCGATACCGCATCAGCACGCCGATCGGCGGGCAGACGGCCTTCTTCTTTTTCCGGGATGTCGTGTTCACGCGATCACGCCGGCTTCTTCTTCGCCGCCTTGCGGGTCGCACGAGGCCGCTTGCGGACGGGTACCGTGACAGCCCCACCCTTGCGACCTGAGCTGCGCGGGGCGACCGCCCCCGTCATCTGCTGCCGCAGCAACCCGAGCTCACGCGCATAGCCGGCGCTGGCGTCGCGCACAGCCGCCAGGCTGCCCTCGAGAACACCAGCCTGGTGCCGCGCATCGGCAAGTTGCGCCTGCACGGCCAGCAGCTCGCTGCGGTGGCGGGCCTCGCCCTGCTCCGTGCGGCGCGTTGCGGCGTCGAGTTCCTTCTGGAGTCGCGCGCTGGCAACCCGTTCACGCTCGATCTCCAGCAGCGCCCGCTTCTCGGCTGCCCGCAAACGCTCTTCCGCGAGTTCTGTGCTGCCCCGCAGTTTGTCGAGTTCACCTGAAAAGTCCGCCCTCGCCTGCACGAGTGCCCGGTCACGCGCGCCGATCTCGTCCTGCTGTCGCGTAGACCGTATTGATTCTGTCACCGTTGCGGCAATAAATTTGTCAAACTGCAGTTGTGCGGCGCGTCATCGCCTGAAGACCCTTGCTGCATTCCACATCGATTGAGCGAAATAAAAGTGTCAACTGCAGGCGCAGATGCGATGAAGCGGCTGCCCGGTACGCGCCCCCCACACCAAAGGCAATCGGCTTGTCTCCCGCCCCGCCGCCCCGACCGTCGGACTTCCGACCTCGGCCAGGAGCCGCCGGTCGAGGCGTCTATCCACTGGCATGCCCGAGGTCTCGTCCGTCCCTTCCCAATGGCCGGTTTCCGGCGAGCAAATTGACAGCGGTATTGCCTCAAGGCGGCCGAATCTGTTGAAAAAGTCGTGTTTCGATTTGAGGTACGGGCTTTTGCAATACGTTTCGAGCTGGAAAGTTCAGGGAGGCGGCGGTCCTGCAAGGTGCGACGCCCTCCGTTTATCGTCATGTAGCTGCCTGGTTTGTCTGTTTACCGTCAGGCATGAGCCACTTGGCCATTCTTCGCAGATTTTGCGCAGTTGCTGCCATCAGAAACTCATCATGGGCACCGCTTGGACCACGCAGTCGCAAGCGATCAAGTTTGAGGATGCGTTTGAGGTGGGCGAAGAGCATTTCCACCTTCT
>DATJIP010000047.1:0-37164 GCA_035493235.1 Steroidobacteraceae bacterium | reverse complement strand
TACGACCTGCTCAGCTTGATCTCCTGCCCATCATCCAACGTCAGGAAATACTCCCCATTCGTGTGAGGTCTCAACCTCCTCACCCGCTGAATATTCACAATCG
The DNA here is from genome assembly GCA_035493235.1 of Steroidobacteraceae bacterium. Lineage (GTDB taxonomy): Bacteria > Pseudomonadota > Gammaproteobacteria > Steroidobacterales > Steroidobacteraceae > Steroidobacter. The sequence continues at coordinate 37,061 of DATJIP010000047.1, read as the reverse complement.
TCGACCGATGCACCCGCTGAAACACCTTCGGATCCAATATCGCCTCCAGCGACTTCATCGTCTCCCTCAACACATACGTGCGCCCATCCGCATGCACGCACATGTAATCCCCCGCGGCATCGATCCAATCGATCCGCGACACATCCAATCTCACCGTCCCATTGTCATCCCGAATCGGCAGGATCTCCGGATACTCCGGCCCGACCGCTGCATCGAGCTGCTTCTGGATCTCCTCACTATCCAGCGCCGCGCTGCCCTTCGTCTGCGCGATCAACTCCATCAACTTGTCTCTCTGCGCGATCGCTGACTTCTGTCTCCAAAAACTCCGCACCCTCTCCAGCGCCTGTGTGAATCGCGTGTCGTTGATCGGCTTCAGCAAATAATCCAGCGCCTGCGCCTCGAACGCATCCAGCGCAAATCGATCGAACGCCGTCACGAAAACAATCATCGGCATCGATTCATGCGGCAGCTTCGCCAGCACATCGAACCCCGACATGCCCGGCATCTGAATATCCAAGAACATCAGATCGGGCTTCTCGCGCGCGACAGCTTCGAGCGCTTCGCGCCCGTTCTCGCAATGCCCGACAATTTCGACATCAGGATGCGCCGCGAGCCGGATTTCTATACCGCGACGTGCGAGCTCCTCATCGTCGACGATGATCGCTCGGATCGGCCTGTCACTCATGCTGTCCCCGTTCGACTTCAATCACGCCGCGGCGCGAGCTGCCTCTGCAGGAAACGTCAGCGCGCATCGCAAGCCCGGCTCAGTGTTGCGAACATCCACGACCCCGCGCTCGCCATACAGCACCTGCAATCGCTCGCGCGTATTGCGGATACCCACTCCGCGGCCATTGGTCAGCCGCGAACAGTCGACCAGACCAGGTCCGTCGTCCGACACCTCGAGCTGCAGCATGCCGCCGGTCACGTGTCCGCCGATGCGGATCTTTCCTCCTTGCTCTCTGGGCGACACCGCGTACTTGATCGCGTTCTCGATCAGCGGTTGCAGCAGCAGGCTCGGCATCAGCATCGTGCTCGCGTTCGCGTCGATCGCGAACTCGATCGTCAGGCGCGGCCCGAACCGCAGCTTCTCGATGTCGAGGTACAGGTTGAGCGCGTCGATCTCCTGCGCCACCGTCACCTTCTTCATCGGGTCCTGGTCCAGCGTGTAGCGCAGGAACTCTGACAGCCCGGTCACCGCAGAGTTCGCAACCGAGTTGCGATTGTCGAGGATCAACGTCGAGATTGCGTTCAGCGTGTTGAACAGGAAGTGAGGGTTTAGCTGATAACGCAGCATCTTGAGTTGCGCTTCTTGCGCGAGTGCAGCGTGGCGCAGCGTCTGCTCACGTTGTTGCTGCATCGACTCGTAATAGTGAAAGCCGAAGTACAACCCCATCCAGCACACCATCAGATACGTCGAGCTCATGGTGCCGCTGAAATAATCGATCCAGCTCGTCCACTCCATCCGGTCTTCCGGGAACAGCGCCATGTAGGCCAGGTTCACCGGAATACGCCAGGCCAGCGCTGTCAAATACGCACCGAGCAGCCCGACGCCGACCATCACGGCCGGCGGTTGCTTCCACAATTGACGGCACAACAAGCGCAACCACGAGCTCAGGATGAACCCGGTCGCCGACGCGATCAGGATCACCTTGGTGTACGCAATCGCCTTGCCGTACAGCAGCGCGCCCGCGTACTGCGCGAACCCGTAGGCCATCCAGCCCATCAGGTGTAGGGACCAGAACGTCAGGTTTCTGTTTTTATTCAGTTGCATGAAGGTCATGGCCTCACTCTAAGCAAGGGTGGCGGCACCGTCCAACAATTCGTCGCGCAACTGGCACGCTTCGTCGCAGGGTTTGCGTTATGTGCTGCGCCGGCTTTCCCTGCAACATCTGTCCGCAGGCGCATCGTTTGCGGGAACGTCGAGTCGGTTCCTGCACGCGACGAAGCGACGGAGCACAGCGCGCGTGTCTCGCTCAAACACTGCTGTCCGCTGCAACCATGATCGACGCAGCGGTATCACAACCAGGCTCGCAGGAGCTTTCGTAGTTCTAGGAGACACGACATGTTGATGCATCAATCGCGCTCCACCTCGGTGCGCGTGATCGGAACGGCGCTGGTCATCGCTGCGGCTTCGATGATTGCAGCGGTTGCTTCGGCGAAGGGGAACGACGGCAGCTTCAGCACCGTCGTTCGCTATGGCGATCTCGATCTGACGCAGTCGGCGGACGTCAGTCGTTTGTACGCGAGGCTGAAGTACGCGTCGGAGAAGGTGTGCTACGTCACCGACGACAGCAAGAATCTGCGCATGAAGACTCTGCAGGCGGACTGCATGCAGGGAGCGTTGAATCGCGCGGTCGCGAGCGTGAATGAGCCGAAGCTGACGCAGTTGCATGCGGCGGAGCCGAGGATCCGCGTCGCGCGCAAGGAGAGCTAGTCGACGCGTTCCTGCGGAGGCTTGGGCGCGCCGAGGCGTGACTCGCGCAGCGTGATGTAGATGGTAGAGGCCATGACGATGCCGGCGCCGAGCATCGTCATGGTGTTGGGAATGTCGCTGAACAAGGCGTAGCCGAGGATCACGGCGAACACGAGACGCGTGTAGTCGATCGGCGCCATTGCGGCTGCGTCGCCTTCGGACATGCCGTTGATGTAGCACGCTTGCGTGATCGTGCCGAGCACGCCCATCGCGCACAACAGCACGAGATCGCGCAGGCTCGGCCATCGCCACGAGAACATCGCGGGCGGGATCGCGAGCACGAAGCCGAGCACCGCGGACCACGCCATCAACGTCAGCGTCGAGTGATCGCGCGTCAGGAACTTCATCCCGGTGACCGTGAACGCGAACAGGAACGACGACGCGAGAGCTGCAGCGGCAGGCCATCCCGCACTACCTTGCGTCTGCGGCTGCAACATCAGCAGCGCGCCCAGGAATCCGACTATCGTCGCAGCCACGCGTCGCGGCCCGACATATTCTTTCAGTGCGAAGGCCGCGAGCGGCACGACCCACAACGTTCGCGTGAACGACAACGCGTTCGCATCCGCGAGCGGCAACTTCTGATACGCGTAGAACGCGAGAATCATTCCGACCGTGCCCGCGCCGGAGCGAAACAGCAGAATCCCCATCCGCGTCGTGCGAAACACCTCGCGCGGGTTCGGCAGAATCACTGGCAGCAACACGATCAATCCGGCGAGCTGCCGATAGAAAGTCTGCAGCGACGGCGAATAGTCCTCGCCGAGAAACTTGATCAGCATCGTCATCACCGTGAAGGTGATGGACGACGCAAGCATCCACAACGCGCCGCGCGCGTTGCGAGGCAGTCGTTGATATGCAGCCGCGTAGCGGGGTGTACTCAAAACCGCAACGGCCCGAACAGGCCGAGCAGACCGATGATGATCAGATAGATCGCGACGATGTAATTCAGCAGTCGCGGCACGATCAGAATCAGCACGCCGGCGATCAGCGAGACCAGGGGCCCGATGCTCAGACTGAGGTTCATGATTTGGACTCCAGACGTGCTTGCAGCCAGCGCGAAATATCGTGCACTTCTTCCATGCAGACCTGGTGCTCCATCGGATAGCTCTGCCATTCGACGGTGTAGCCCAGGCTCACCAACTGATCGCGCGACGCTTTGCCTATAGCCGCCGCGATCATCGGATCGCGCAAGCCGTGGCACATGAGAATCGGCAGATCCTTGTTCGCCCGCGATGCTTCCGCCGCGACTGACTCGCGTAGCGGCAGATAAGTAGAGAGCGCCATCACACCGCCGAGCCGCTCCGGATACCGCAGCGACGCCTGCAACGCGATCGCACCGCCCTGCGAGAACCCCGCGATCACGATGCGCTCAGTCGCAACTCCGCGCGCGTTCTGCTGCTCGATGTAACCATTGACCACGCCCGCGGACTCGCGAATGCCCGCGTCGTCTTCCTTCCGGTCCGGCCCGAGCCCCGTGATGTCGTACCACGCGCGCATGACGAACCCATTATTGATAGTGACCGGCCGCGGCCGCGCGTGCGGGAAGATGAAGCGCACCGCCAGCGTCGGCGGCAAGCGCAGCTCGTCGACGATCGGCACGAAGTCGTAACCATCCGCGCCGAGACCGTGCAACCAGATGACCGCTGCGTCAGCCGTCGTAGCGGGTTCGAGAACGACGTTCTCTTCGGATTCGTGAGTGGTGTAGGGCATCCCTCATCTTACATCGGCCAGCGTCTCAGCCACCGCTGCTCCGAGCTCGGCGAGGTCGAAAGGTTTGCGAAGCTGGCGCGCGGTGCCGAGCGCGGCTTCGACCGCAGCGCTGTCGGCATAGCCGGAAACCATCAATACCTTGATGCCCGGCTGACGCTCCTGCGCCGCACGCGCCGCGTCGGCGCCATTCATTCCCGGCATTGCAAAATCGACCACCAGCAGAGCGAAGCGCTCGCGCTCCATCGTTGCCAATGCCTGAGTGCCGCTCTCCGCTTCCGTCACGTGGTACTGCAAGCTCCGCAGGCTCTCTGCCATGAACCGCCGCACCAGCTTGTCGTCATCGACGACGAGGACTCGCGTCGGCTCGCGCGACTGCGCTCCCGGCACTGTCGTCGAGGGCGGCGCCTCGACATCGGTCCGCACGAGCGGCGGGGCGCCGGCGGGCAGCATCATGCGCACTGTCGTCCCACGCTCGGGTTCACTATCTATATGGAGTGAGCCACCGGACTCACGCGCGACTGCGTACACCTGCGAGAGCCCAAGACCGGTGCCCTGTCCGGTGGGCTTGGTCGTGTAGAAGGGCTCGATCGCACGCGCCCGCACTTCCTCCGTCATCCCCGTTCCGGTATCGCTGACCGCGAGCTCGACATGCGGCAGACGACGCTCCGTATCCTCGACGTGCCGCGCTTTGATCGTGAGCGTCCCGCCCTCGGGCATCGCGTCGCGTGCATTCACGGCGAGGTTGAGCAGCGCGAGCTCGAGCTGATTCGCATCGCTCACGACAAACCGCGCATCTTCATCGACGCGCACATCGACCCGCACCGACGGCCCCACCGACTGCGCCAGCAATCCGCTCATCCCGCCGAGCAGCTGCGCCAGATCGACCGGTCCCACGTTCATGCGCTGACTGCGCGAGAACGCGAGCAGCTGCGAAGACAGCTTCGCTCCTTTACGCGCCGCTTCGAGTGCGTTGTCGGCCATGCGCTGCAGCCGATCATTTCCCGCTGCGCGCGTTCGAATCATGTCGAGATTGCCGATGACCGCCGTCAGCAGATTGTTGAAGTCATGCGCGATACCGCCGGTGAGCTGCCCGATCGCTTCCATCTTCTGCGACTGACGCAACATCTCTTCCGCGCGGCGCCGCTCAGCGATGTCGCGCAACACGAGCACTATCAGAAATCCACCGAGCGCCAACCCGCCCAGTGCAGCAATCCCCGCCGCAACGAACGACAGGCGCGTCGGCGTATCGATGCTGCCCGACGCCACCGCGAGATGCGTCGACCAGCCCGAGGTCGGCGACACGAAATACGCCGTGTAGTTCTTCAACCCTTCGTACGTCGTGCCGCTGTACAACCCGCCTTTGCCGTTGCGGATCGCATCGCGTACGTATTGCGTGGCCGGCGTACCGACGCGTGCGTGGTAGTCGACCGTCCTGGCCACGAAATCTCCGTCGGCATCGACGATCGCACCGGTCGCATCCGGCGACGCATAAGCGGTGAGCGTGTTCTGAAGGATGCTCGATTTCAGGCTCACCGCAATGACGTGAGTGATCTTGCCGTCGACGCGGGCCGGCACATACAGCCATACGACTGGACGCTCGTGACTCTCGATATCGCCGACGAGCGCCGTACCGGACGTGAGGACGCGCCGCAGATCGTGCTCGTGCACCGGAGCGATCGGCCGAGGCGCACCGAAGGGTCTATGCAGATCGAAAACTTCTTCGCGTCGCTGCGAGTCGATCAACACGATCGATTCCCACAACGGATTGGCCGCGAGCAATCGCTGCACGCGCCAATAGAACTCGCTCCAGTTCCTGGTCTCGAAATAGATCGAGCTGGAAAGCACGTCGAGCGCGGCGAGATGCCGCTGGAGCTGCGTATCCACCAGCGTCATGACGTACTCGCTCTGCGCGATCGTCGAATTGGTGACGCGTTCGCGTTCGGCGCGCAGCAGGTAGAACACGCTTACCGCCGCGAAGACGACCGTCGGCAGCATGGCTGCAACACCAAGTGTGACGAGCGAGCGGCGGAAGAACGTCATGAAGTCGGTGATCGTCTCACTTTGATGCGGCGCCCGCCAGCAAGCGTGCGCGCTGAGCTGTAGGTGAAATCGGAGGGACGCTGCGCGCTGTCCCCGACTGGCGCCGTCCAGCGAGTGATTCTTGGATGCGCATCACAGAACTGGCAGAGTCGCTGCGTTCTCATGACTCCTGGCATCACCCCTGGCCCCACTCCCCAACTCGAATCGCTGCGATGACGTCGATGAATACCCGTAAGTGGCATGCCTTGGTCTCCTGCGCTCTGTTCCTCTTCGCGGCAGGCGTCTACAGCAGATTCTCCGCACAGCCCGTCGATCTGTGGCGCGTCGCCTTCTGGAGCATCATCGGCGTCGCGTCGTACATCGTGCTGTCCGGGCTGTTCGGATTCGATCCGCATCGCACGCGCCTCGCGCGTTATGCGTCGCCGCTCGTGCACTACGTCGATCGTTGGGAATTGCGCCTCGGCCAGGCGACGCTGTCGATGCTTGGCTGCATCGCGCTCGCCGCCGGTTTGCTGGATCACACGAACTTCGTGACGGCGGTCGTCAGCGGCACGCTCGCAGCGTGGACCTACTTCGCGCTGCGGCTATACGCGGGCGGCTACGGAACTGCGAACCTGGCGCGACGCTGAGATCACGCACCCGTTGCGAGCTGCAGCATGTGCAGTTCGTACACGACCAGCCAGCAGTAGAGCCCGAGTACGACGTACACGAACGTCTCGCCGGGGATCCTGCGGAATAATTTCATCCGGCTGCACGCCACCAGCACGCACAGCCCCGCGCCTGTCAGCGCCAGCTTGACGAAGGCGAACCACAGCAGATCGTGCGGCAGAAACAGCGCCATGATCGGGTTCATCTCAGCGGCGCCGTGCTTCATGAGCGTCACGGTCAGCAGACCGTCGAGCACGCACAGCGCGAGAATGGTGAATACCGGGATCAGCAGTCGCGGCGAATGCCAGTCGACGACGGGATAGTGCAGATCGCTCGCGCGTCGCCCGCCGCGGCGACGTGGATTGCGCGCTCCGTGCCAATAAGCAGCAAAAGTCGTCTTGCGACGGTCCGGCCGGCTGCGACGATCGATCTCCATGGCGCTCAAGAACGTTTCCTCCTGTCGACGCTGCAAAGTTTGAACGCAACGCTGTGGGGAAAGTTGCTGAGTTACCGTAATGGGAAGTAGAGAAGCGTAGAGCTTTAGTCGGATTTCCCTGCTTTTGCCGCCGGATATGTAAGCGGTACCGACGCTTCGGGCGTCAGCACGCGAAACGTGAACGTCTCCTGCAGGTACAGCAGCACCGACGTACTGGTGTGATCCAGATAGCCGACGGAAAAGTCCTGCCCGACCGTCAACTCGAAGTCGCCGCCACGCAGGCTCATCACGACAGCACCATCGGCCGCCGGCGCCCACACGATCGGCCCGTCCAGCAGCTCGCGCACGTGATTGATGACCGGATAACCGCGCGTCGTGCTGCGAGTCAGACCGGTGTAACAGCGCGGACCGAGCGCGATTCCATACGGCCCGTTCACGCCTTCGCTGCGCAACCGGTGAGTCGCTTCGGCGACGACGTCGGGATAGGCCTCGTAGTTCTCGGGAATCGACAAGCTCTGCGACGCCGAGGCTTCGAACATGCCGACGATCCCTGCAGGCCGATAGCCTTGAAAGACCGCGCGATCTTCGGCGATGCCCGCGGCACGCGCGGCATTGCGCACGGAATCGAGGTCGGCGTCGCGCGCGCCGCGCCCGACCGCTTCCAGCTCGTCACGCGAGACCTCGAACGGGACTCGCAGCTCCATCAGCGGCAGCGAGTCGCGCAGACGCGTGACCGCACCTTCCTGCAACGGCGGCGACAATTTCTCAACACGACCGGTCGGCACGCTGGCCGCGGCCCAGCCGAGCGGACCTTCGAAGTCGACCAGACGGCGCGCGGCCAGCAGCGTCTTCAGCGTACGGGTCGCTTCAGCATCGATCTCGCTCCAGGCCTCCGAGGAAATCGGCGCATGCTCGCGCAACAGGTCGTTCATTAGCGCAGGCTCCCGATGTGCAGGCTGCCGTCATCGTTCGACCCGCTGCTGTCTTTTCCCTCGGCCGCTGCTTCGATCTCGAGCACCGACTTGTCTGTGAACAGATACGTCCGCAGATGCTCGTCCAGCTTCGGGTCATGCCGACGCAGCCACTCCAGCATCATGGACGCGTGCTCTTTCTCCTCGTCGCGGTTGTGCGCGAGGATCTTTTTGAGCTCGCTGTCGCCCGCCGCGTCAATGCGCTGGTCGTACCAATCGACCGCTTCGAGCTCTTCCATGATCGAGACCACGGCACGGTGCCGATCGATGGTCTCGGGCTTGAGGACTGCCTCGCTCTCGTGCAGGGAACCGCTGCTGCCGGCCATTGAGATTCAACCTCTTACGCTGCGTATCCGTCACTTCTCTACGCACGGGACCCCGCAGGGTTCCGTCCCGCGAACGGCGCGAATTCTTTGCACTTTCTGCGCTTGCCATCGGGCCGCCCCTTCTCTATTACTGGCTGGCAGTTCATCACTCCTATGTTCGAGCTCCTGTTCACCCATCCGCTGTGGGCCTACCGAACCGGCGTGTTCGCATTCGCGAGCGCCTGGCCCTGGTGGCTGCTCGTCGTATCGATCCTGGTTGCCGTCGTGGTCATTGCCGCGACCCTTGTCGACGTGGGGCGGCGTCGGCAGCTCGGCTGGAAGTTGCTGGTGCCCGTGGGGATCCTGCAGAGCCTGCTCGCGGCGGCCGTGCTGGTCCTGCTCTGGCGGCCGGTGCTGAACGTCGAGCGAGTTCGGGATCGAGAGAACGTGCTCGCTGTTGCGATCGATGCCTCGGCCAGCATGGCGTACGGCGACGGCGACCGATCGCGTCTGCAGGAAGTCGCCGCCGCTTTACAGAATGGCGCGCTGACCAAGCTCGAAGACACGTTCGAGGTGCGCCTGTTCAGCTTCGCGCAGACCACCACGCCGCTGGATTCGCTCGAATCCATTCCTGCGCCCGGGCCGCAGACGCGCATCGGCGACTCGCTGGTGCAGGTCCTGCAGAGTGCCGGCAGCATTCCGCTCGCCGGCGTCGTGCTGTTCAGCGATGGCGCCGAGAACGGCGGCTCGTTGAGCGAGGAACGCCTGACAGAGCTCGCTTCGTACGGCGTGCCGATTCACACCGTCGGCGTGGGGCCAGAGCAGGTCCTGGGCGATCTGGAGCTGGAGCGGCTCGACGTGCCTGCGACCGCGCCGGTCGGTTCGACCGTGACAGCGCAGGTCGGCATTCGTCATGAAGGCGCGGCCAAGACGCGGCTGCGTGTCTACGACCAGGAGACGATCGTCGCCGCGCGCGACATCGACCTTCCCAGCGACACGACGGCGACGAACCTGACGATCGATTTGCCGGCGGGCGAGCCGGGCGCGCACGAGCTGCGCTTCACCCTGGATGCGCTCGAAGGTGAGCGCAACACCGTCAACAACGCGCGCACGCGCGTCGTCGATGTGCCGGCGACCCGGCGCAACATCCTGTACGTCGAAGGCGAGCCGCGGTGGGAATACAAATTCCTGCGACGAGCCGCTGAACGCGATCGCGCGCTGCGTGTGGCGAGTGTCGTGCGCACCACGCCGAACAAGTACTACCGCCAGGGCATCGATACGCCCGGTGAGCTCGCCGAAGGTTTCCCGGTGACTGCGGCCGAGCTGTTCGCGTACGACGCGGTCGTGATCGGTAGCTACGAAGCCGCGGGCCTGCGGCCGGAGCAGCATCGATTGCTGAAAGAGTTCGTCGATCAGCGCGGCGGCTCGGTGCTGATGCTCGCCGGTCGTCACGGCATGGCGTCGGGCGGTTGGCAGAACGCGGCGCTCGCGCAGACGCTGCCCGCGCAGCTCGCGGGGCGTCAGATCATGGGGCTCGTGCAGCGGCCAACGCGTGCGCAACCGACGCTCTACGGCGCGCAGTCGCCGATCCTGCGCTTCGATCCGGATCCCAAGAAGAACGCCGACCGCTGGAAGAATCTGCCGGTTCTGGCCGACTACCAGACACTGGGCAAGCTCAAGCCCGGCGCCATCGTGCTGTTGGAAGGCAATGCCGATCGCGTGCGCATGCCGCTGTTGCTGTGGCAACACTATGGCCGCGGCGCCACTTTTCTGCTCGCGACGGCGAGCACGCTGCGCTGGCAAATGCAGCTGCCGCCGGAAGACGAGAGTCACGAAGTCTTCTGGCGACAGTTGCTGCACGCGATTTCCGCCACTGCGCCGCCGCGCGCCTCGATCGAGCCGGAACGGCTCGCCTATGACGACGAGCGCAACGTGCGGCTCGTCGCGGAGCTGCGCAACGAACGCTTTGAACCGATCAATGACGCCAGCGTCGAACTTCGGATAGCCCCGCAAGCCGAGCCGGCGTTCACGCAACCCATGCAGCCTTCTGGTCAGGGTGATGGTCGCTACGTGGCGGGCATCGATGCCGCCAGCGCCGGGCTGTACCGCATAGAAATGACTGCTCGCGCCGGCGGGCGCGAAGTCGGTAGTGCAATCACGCACGTGTTGCGCAACGACGGCGTGGCGGAGCACTTCGCGACGAATCAGCATCGCGCGGTTCTGGAACGGCTCGCGGCCATGACCGGCGGACGTTATTGGAAGCTGAGCGACCTGGACGGGCTGGCGGCAGCGATCCCGTATTCCAAGGCTGGTGTGGTCGAGCGTCAGACGCTCGATCTGTGGAATCTGCCGGCTGTATTCCTGCTGTTGCTGCTGTTGAAAGTGTCGGAGTGGCTGTTGCGGCTGCGTTGGGGAAGGCTGTGAAGACCTTTTTCCTGGCTGCAACGTTGCTTGTTCTACCCACTCTTGCCGGAGCCGCTTCCTTCACCTTGGTCGTGGCCGGGCTCGGCGGCGAACCCGAGTACGAGCAGCGTTTCCGCGAGCAGGCGGTAGCGATTGCTGACGCTGCAAAAAAGGCCGCGGGAGAGCAAGGTCACGTCGTCGTGCTGACCGGCGAGCAGGCGCGTCGCGACTCTCTGAAGCGCGAGTTCCAGGACTTCGCTGGCAAGGTCAAGGCGGCAGACAGCGTGACCGTCGTGCTGATCGGGCACGGCACGTACGACGGCGAGGAGTACCGCTTCAACGTTCCTGGCGCGGACATCACGGGCGCGGAGCTCGAACAGCTGTTCGATCGTCTGCCGGCGAAAAAGCAGCTCATCGTGAATGCAACCAGCTCGAGCGGCGCAACCATCGAGCTTTGGCAACGGCCTGAGCGCGTCGTAATCACTGCGACCAAGAGCGGCGGTGAGCGCACTGCCACGCGCTTCGCGCAGTACTGGTTGCAAGCCGTCAGCGGTGACGCAGCCGACTTGAACAAGGACGAAGTCGTGACGGCGGCAGAAGCGTTCGACTACGCGAACCGCCAGGTTGCCGCGTCGTACAAGTCTGACGTCTCGCTCGCGACGGAGCATGCGCGCATCGCGGGCGAGGAGTCCGCTGCTTTCACGGTCGCGAGAATCGGATCGAGCGCCGGCTCCAGTGCGGATCCCGAAGTCACCGCATTGCTCGCACAGCGCGGTCAGATCGAGCAGGACCTCGATGGCGTGCAAGGACGCAAGGCGTCGCTGAGCGAAGATCAGTACTACGACGAGCTCGAAGGCGTGCTGGTGCGGCTCGCGCTGCTGCAAAAGCAGATCGATTCGAAGCGGGCGGTGCAATGATGCGCTCGCCCAAGCGACTCATTCCTTTCTTGCTCGCCACGTTCACGGCAGGTTCCGCTCTCGCGCAAGCGATCGACTACGATCCGCGCCGCGCGACCGAGCTGCGCGCGTGCGACGACCATCAGTATCACGGTCGCGTCGACCAGGCGCGCGCTTGCTACTCGCAGCTCATCAACTCATCGAACCCGGTGACGCAGGCCGAAGCGTTGTGGGCAACCGGCGACCTGCAACACGCGAACGAGCGTTTCCGCGATTACGTGCAGGCCAACGCGCGCGCCGTGCAGCCGCGCGTCCGCTGGGCGCGATTGTTTCTGCAGACGCATCAGTACAACGATGCAGCGGAAACCTTCAAGGAAGCGCTGAAGATCTTCCCGAACGATCCGCACGCCAAGATCGGGCTCGCGCGCGTGCTCGCCGAGCGCTTCGAGGGCGACGCCGGGCCGCTTATCGAAGAAGTCCTGCGCGAGCATGACGATCTCGTCGAAGCACATCTGGTGAGCGCGCAGCTCGCGCTCGAATCTGGTCAGCTCGAAGCCGCGCAGAAGTCGCTGGAACGCGCCGGCGATCTCGCCACGAAGCAGAAACTGCCGCCGCTCGAAATCTATGCGATGCGCGCCGCGCTCGAGACTTCGCGCGATCGCGACCCGCAGCCGTGGATCAAGCGCGCGCTCGACTACAACCCGCGCTACGGTGCCGTGTACGAACAGCTCGCGCACTTCGAGATCATGCGTCGGCGTTATCGAGAGGCGACCGCGTTGCTGCGACGTGCGGTGGAAGTGCAGCCGGACCTGTGGTCGGCGCATGCCGAGCTGGGTTCGAATCTGCTGCGGCTCGGACAGATCGAGGAAGCCCGTCAGCAACTCACCACTGCCTATTCAGGCGATCCGTACAGCCCGACCACGGTCAACTCGCTGCGTCTGCTCGATCGCATTGACCAGTTCGACGTGTCGCAAACACCCGTCGCGGTCGCGGGCGATACCTATGTAGTGCGCCTGCGGTTGCATCGCAGTGAGTCGTCGGTGATGGAGCCGTACGCGATCGATCTCATCCAGCAGGGCATCGCCACGTTCTCGCGACGCTACAACTTCAAGCTGCAGGAGCCGGTCACCGTCGAGATGTACCCCGATCACGACGACTTCGCCGTGCGCGTCGCGGCGTTGCCCGGCATCGGTCTGCTTGGCGTGACGTTCGGTTACGTCGTCGCGATGGACAGTCCGTCGGGTCGCGCGAGCGGCGACTTCCACTGGGGCAGCACGCTGTGGCACGAGCTGGCGCACGTATTCACACTGGAGGCGACGGATCATCGTGTGCCGCGCTGGTTGAGCGAAGGCATCTCGGTGTTCGAGGAGTGGCGCACGGGCCCGACGCCCGGTGTGGTCGTGCCGCCCGACGTGATCACGGCGTTGAACGAGGACAAGTTCCTGCCGGTGAGCGATCTCGATTCGGGCTTCATCCGGCCTGCGTATCCGAACCAGATTCAGGTGTCGTACGTGCAAGCGGGCCTCATCTGTCTGTTCGTCGAACAGCGCTGGGGCTTCGATCGCCTCTCGGCGCTGTTGCATCAGTTCGATCGAGCGGATGTCACCACGGCCGCTGCAGTCCAGGCTGCGTTCAAGATGGCCCCCGCGGATTTCGACAAGGAGTTCGATGCATTCCTGCACTCGCGCTACGGTGCTTTGCTCGCGGGCATGAGCGAGTACCAGTCGCAGTATCAGGCGGCGCGCAAGGCGATTCAGAGCGAGCAGTGGAACGATGCGGTAGCGCCGGCGAAGCGAGCGGCAGAGCTTTATCCCGAGCATGTCGGCCCCGGCAGCCCGAATCTGTTGCTGGCGCGTGCGCTGGACAAGCTGGGACGACGCCCCGAGGCCATCGCAGCAGTGGAAACGTATCGTAACGCCGGCGGCTGGGAACCTGCAGCACTGCGCGAATTGGCGCGCTGGCTCGACGAGGCCGGTCGCGAGCAGGATGCAACGGCGGTGCTGCAATCTCTGAACTACTCCGAGCCGCTGAATCCCGACCAGCATGCGCAGCTCGGCGAGCGTCTGCTGGCCGACAATCGTGCCGAAGACTCGCTGCGTGAATTCCGCGTGCTGCTCGCACTGCGCGATCACGATCAAGCGCCGGCGCTGTTCGGCGCCGCGCGCGCACTCTACGCACTGGGCGATCGCGCGGCGAGCCGCCGTCACGTGCTCGATGCGCTCGTCGCCGCCCCCCACTACAAACCCGCGCAGGAATTCCTGCTGAAGATCGTCGAGGAGCGAACCAAAAATGAATGACGTCGCCGGCAACAAGCTCACCGACGCCGAAGTCGAGCGCCACGTGGAGACGTTCCACGCGCGCCTCGGCGCGATCCGCACGGAAGTGCGCAAGATCATCGTCGGCCAGGATGACGTAGTCGATCACCTGCTGCTCACGCTGCTGGTCGGCGGGCACTGTCTCATCACCGGCATGCCGGGCACAGCCAAGACGCTGTTGGTTCGCACGCTCGCCATGGCGCTCGGTTTGAAGTTCAAACGTATCCAGTTCACGCCGGACCTGATGCCGACCGACGTCACGGGCACCGACATCATCGAAGAAGACATCACCACGGGTCATCGCCGCTGGACGTTCGTGCCGGGGCCGATCTTCACGAACGTGCTGCTCGCCGACGAAGTGAATCGCACGCCGCCGAAGACGCAGGCCGCGCTGCTCGAAGCCATGCAGGAGCATTCGGTGACTGTGCGCGGCACCACGCACACGCTGACGCCGCCGTTCTTCGTGCTCGCGACGCAGAATCCGATCGAGCTGGAAGGCACGTACCCGCTGCCGGAAGCGCAGCTCGATCGATTTCTGTTCAACGTGCTGCTCGATTACCTGACGCCGCAGGACGAGATGGAAGTCGTCGATCGCAACACCTCGCGCATGGACCTGCCGCAAATCACGGCGTGCACGACAGCGGAAGAGATCGTGCAGTTCCAGTGGCTCGTGCGACAGGTGCCGCTGTCGGCGGAAGTTCGCGAAGACGCGGTGATGCTGATTCGCGCGACCCGCCCCAAGGAATCGATCGCGCCCGAGGGCGTGCGTCGCTACGTTCGCTACGGCGCCAGCGTGCGAGCAACGCAGTTCCTGTGTCTGGCCGCGAAGGCGCGGGCGTTGATGGCGGGGCGCTATCACGTGACCGGCGAGGATCTACGCTCGCTCGCGCTGCCGGTGCTGCGTCATCGCGTGTTGACCAACTATCAAGCCGAGTCGGACGGCAAGAGCGTCGACGAAGTGCTGAAAGAGGTCATCAATAGATGAGCTCGACCGCCATCAATCGGCTGCTGCCACCGACCACGCTCGCAGGTCTAGCGAACCTCGAGCTGGTTGCGCGCACGGCCGTCGAGGGCTTTCTCACCGGGCTGCATCGCTCGCCGCACTACGGCTTCAGCCAGGAATTCAAGGAGTATCGCGCCTACGTCGAAGGCGACGATCCGCGCTTCGTCGACTGGAACGTCTACGCGCGCACCGAGCGCACCTACATTCGCCGCTACGAAGGCGAGACCAACACGCGGCTGATGATCCTGCTCGATGCCAGTGCGTCGATGGACTACAGCTCCGGCGGAGTCAGCAAGCTCCAGTACGGCAAGTTCCTCGCGGCCGCGCTCGCGTACCTCGCGGCCCGGCAGCACGATCCGGTCGGCCTCATCGTGTTCGACGAGCAGATCCGCCAGTTCCGCCCGGCCACCAGTCGCGCCGGCAGCCTGCAAAGCATGATTCACACGATCGACGGCGTGACCGCCGGCCGTGGCACGAACCTGGAAGAGTGCTTCCGCAGCTTCGGCGAGCATCTGAAGCGTCGCGGCCTCGTCGCGGTGATCTCCGATCTGTATTGCGACCCGCTGAAGATGAGCAAGGCAGTGCAGCCGCTCGCCTATCACGGCCACGACATCATGCTGTTCCAGCTGCTCGATCCGCGCGAGCTGAAGCCTGAGTGGAGCGAATCGGTGCTGCTGGAAGACGTCGAGACCCACCAGACGCTGAACGTCGCGCCGGAATATCTCGCTGGCGAGTATCGCGACAAGCTCGGTGCGCATCTGGCCTCGCTGCGCAAGGCCGCGGCTGACGTTGGCGCGCATCAGCTCCTGATCTCCACTGACGAGCCGCTGGATCGCGCGTTGCGTCGCTATCTGTTGTTTCGCGAGGGCAGGAGCTAGCCATGTTCCTCGCACCCGCCTTCCTGCTCGGCTTGCTGGCGATCGGCGTACCGATCTGGCTGCACCGCGTGGCGCGTGCGAATCCGACGCAGCATCCGTTCGCGTCGTTGATGTTCGTCGAAGCGAGCGAGACGCAGCGGACCGCCAAGCGCACGTTGCGTTATTGGTTGTTGCTGTCGCTGCGCATTCTGCTGCTCATCGCGCTGGTGCTCGCGTTCGCTGGGCCGCTGCTCACCGAGCGGGCGATCCCCGGCGCGAACGCGAATGCACGCTTGCATGCGATCGTGCTCGACACGTCGTTGTCGATGCAGGATGGCGATCGGTGGCAGCGTGCGCTGAACGAAGCAGATTCCATCTTGAAGAGCCTGAGCTCGTCCGATCGCGTGCTGGTCGCGACGGCCGAAGGGCGTCGCGTTTCGGTCGTGCAGAGCTCCACGCCGGCGTCTACGGCTGGGACAGTCCGAGGAACACTGCGCGCTCTGAAGCCCGGAATCGAGCGGTTAGACTACGGCCTGGCGATGAGCACCGCGGACAATTGGCTGGGCTCGCCGCGGCCACCGGTCGTGCTGCATCTCATTTCGGATCTGCAGCAGAGCGCGGCGCCGCTGCGTTTCGCGGATCTCGAGCCTCCCGCGCGGACGCAGTTGATGCTGCACGACGTCGGCAATGCTGCCGCTGAGAATGTATTCATTCAGGGTGCGCAGCTCACCACTGTCGACACGCGTTCGCTCGAAGTGACGGTGCGCGGCACGGCTGCGAAGCCGCAGCAACGCCAGGTGATTCTCGCGATCGACGGCAAAGAGTACGGACGTCGTACCGTCGACCTGCCCGCATCCGCCGTCGCGACGGACTCGGTTGAGACCGAGGGCGGCGATCATCTGACACCGCAGCTCGGTTCGCAGGCGACGACGACCTCGTCGGCGAAAGTGCTGTTCTCCGATCTGAAGCTTGCCGCCGGATCGCACCGGCTCGAAGTCTCGCTCGATCCAGCGGACGCCTTGCCGCAGGACGATCACTTCTACGCCGTACTCGAGCACGCAGATCCCAAGGCGCTACTGGTCGCGCCCGATACGCGTGCAGACGACGTCTCCTATTTCGCATCGGCTATTGGTTCGCTCGCGGCGCCGACGCTGAGTGTCGAAGAGCGCGCGCCGGAGACAATCGGCACCGGCGCATTGACCGGCTACTCTCTGATGGTCATCGCCGACGTCGGCGCGCTCACTGACATCCAGGCGAAGCGCATCAAGGAATACGTCGCGGCCGGTGGCTCCGTGCTCGCGACTCTCGGCACGCACACTGCGATCGAGCCCGGCCCGCTGCTCGAGGGTTGGCGTATCAGCGAGCCGGAGCAAAGCATCGCTGCAGTGGGCGAGATCGCGACGACGCATCCTGTGTTGCGCGAAGCGGGCGATTGGCATTCTGTGCGTTTCTTCCGACATCGCGCAGTTCAGGTGACCAAGGACGACAAGGCACTCATCACGTATGAGAACGGCACGCCACTGCTGATCGAGCGCACGATCGGCGCCGGTCACATGCTCGTGCTGACCGCGCCTGTCGAGCGTGAGTGGAACGACCTCGCGATCCACCCGCTGTTCGTGCGCTTCATCGCCGAAGCTGCCCGTTACCTCGTGCGCGGCGACGCTTCTGCGGCCAGCACCACGGTCGGCTCCGTGGTTTTGACAGGATTGACCGCGACCGGCGGCGGGCAGATATTCGATCCGCGGGGCGAGCGCGTGCTCGGCCTGGCGCAGACCGCGGCCGCGGACCGCCTGATTCCCGATCAGACCGGGTTCTACGAGATTCGCGGCAACGACGGCGTGCGCTGGATCGCCGTCAATGTCGATGCCCGCGAATCGGACCTGACGCCGCTGCCCGCGTCCTTCGTGCAGCGCTGGCGCGCGATGCAGGTGCGGCAGGCGGCAGCCACGAACGTCGGAGCGGTTGCGGCGGCCACCTCGTCGGCGGACGAGAAGCCGCGTTCGCTGGGACCCGCAGTGCTTTGGCTCGCCGCGCTGTTGTTGCTGGCCGAGCTGTTGCTGGCAAATCGCTACCTCGCGATTCGCCGGGAGACACCGAAATGAGCGCTCGAGAGCGACTCGAAAGTTACCTGGACTCACTGCGCGCGCGGTTGCGCACACATATCTATGCGCGCGCTGCGGCCATCGCCCTGGCCGGCATTCTCGCGATCACCGCGTTCACCGTCTGGATTTTGCAGCGACAGGAGTTCGCGCCTGCGATTGCGGTAGCAGGGCGCGTCGCGATCATCGTGCTGCTCGCGTGTGTCGTTGCGGTGCTGGTGTGGCGGCCGCTGCGTCGGTTGCATCGTGACCAGGGTGCGCACGTTTTCGAGCAGAGACTGCCGGACGAGAACGGCCGCATCCAGACTTATCTCGACGGTAAGCGGCGTGAAGCGCAGGGCCTCGCGACGCCGCTGTTGAGCCTGCTGGCGGCTGATGCCGCGTCGATTGCCGAGCGCACGCCCGCCGAAGAAATCGTGTCTTCGCGACGCATCGCAGTTGGGACATTCATCGCTGTCGCGGCGCTAGCCGTGCTCGTGGGCTTGCTCGTTGCCGGTCCCGCGTACTGGGGCTTCGGCAGCCGTCATTTGCTACTCGGCATGGAGTTGCCACGCAACGCAGTGCCGGTGCGGCGCGTGACAGTGACTCCAGGCAACGCGACCGTCCGCCGTAACAGCGATCTTGCGATTCGGGCTGCCGTCGAAGGTTTTCATCCGCGCGACGTGGCCGTGTTCGTGCGATTCGCCGATCGGCAGGATTGGGAACGCGCGCCGATGCAGCTGGCGGCCGATAGCGAATCGCGTTTCGAATTCCGTCTCTATGCGGTGCGTGGCCCGCTGCAGTACTACGTCGACGCAGAAGGCACGCGCAGCGGCGAGCACAGCGTAACGGTCGTCGATCTGCCGCGCATCGAGCGGGTGAAGCTGACGTACCAGTATCCGGACTGGACCGGTCTCGATCCGAAGACCGACGACGTTTCGCGCGACATCAGCGCGGTCGAAGGAACGAACGTCAAAGTCGAAATCGTCGCCGATGCACCGCTCGAAGCACCGGCGCTGATCGTCGACGGCAACACGGGCGAACTCGCTCAGCAAGGCCGCACGAGCACCGGCGCGATCGTCGTCACCAAGCCCGGGCGTTATCAGATCGGCGCACGCGTCGCGAATGAGTTCGTGGCCCTGAGCGACGAATACGCGATCGAAGTCGTTGCCGACGAGAAGCCGACCATCGAGATCCGCAAGCCCGGCCGCGACTGGCGCGCCACCAGCATCGAAGAAGTGCCGGTACGTATCCACGCCGAGGACGATTTCCGCCTGCGCGACGTGTCGCTGCGCTACTCGGTGAATGGCGGCGAATTTCAGACGATGCAGGTCGGCGGCGGCGGCAAGACCAGCGAGGGCGAGTCGCTGCTCGACATGGAAGAACTCGGCGCAGCGCTCGCCAAGGAACAGACGAAGGATCCTGCGAAAGGACTCGTCCCCGGCGATCTCGTCTCGTACTACGCAGTCGCGAAGGACCGCAAGGCGACGGTGCAGACCGACTTGTTCATGGTCCAGGTGCAACCGTTCGAGCGACGCTTCCTGCAGGCGCAGAGCGGCAATCAGGACGGCGGCGGCATGGGCGACGAGCAGGGCGCCATCTCCGAGCGGCAGCGCGAAATTCTGCTCGCGACCTGGAATCTGCAGCGTGGCGACGAGCGCGGCTCGCGCTCGAAGCAGCAGATCGAAGACAGCGCCAAGATGCTCGCCGAGCTGCAGGCCACGCTTGCTCAGCAAGCGCGGACGCTGGCCGCGCGTACCCGCGCTCGCGCATCGCTGGATGAAGACGAGCGTATCCGCACGTTCGTGGAGAGCCTGGAGAAAGCCGCCACCGTTATGGACCCGGCGGTCGCTCATCTGAATACGTTCAAGTTCCCCGAAGCCGTGCCGTACGAGCAGCAGGCGCTGCAACAGCTGTTGCGTGCCGAGTCCGCGTTCCGCGAAGTGCAGGTTTCGATGCAGCAGAGCAACGCCGGCGGCGACGGCTCGCAGACTGCGCGCAACTTCACGGAAATGTTCGAGCTCGAAATGGATCTGGAGAAGAGCCAGTACGAGAGCGAGTCGCAGCTCCAGTCGCGCAACACGCAGAAGGATCTCGATGAGATGGTTCGCAAGCTCAAGGAGCTCGCCGAGCGCCAGGAGCAGCTCGCGCAACAACAACAGCAGGATCTGCGCACGCCGGAGCAGCGCTGGAAGCAGGAACAGCTGCGTCGTGAGGCCGAGGATCTGCGGCGTCGACTCGCCGAGCTGAATCGGCAGCAGTCTTCAGGCGATTCACCGGCGTCGCGCGGCGGATCGGCCAGCGGCCAGGCGCGCGAACGCGAAGAGCGCGAACGGCAGCAGCTGTCGCAGGCGCTCGAGTCCGTTAACAAGGCGTTGCAGCAGATGCAGGCGGCCAATGGCAAGGATGGCAACGATCAGCAGCAGCAACAGCAGCAGCAGCAGCAGGGACAAGCTGGCCAATCCGGCCAGTCCAATAAGTCCGGCCAGTCTGGAGAGTCCAACCCGGCCGAGCAGGCCAGAGCTGCGCAGGAAGCGAGCCGCAATCTGCGCCGCGCTCTGCAGCAGATCGATCAGCCCGACCAGTCGCGCTTCGACGAGACGCTGGAGAAGTTCGCGGATCGCAGCGGGCAGATGCTCGAACAGCAGCGGCAGATCGAGAGCGATCTCTACGAGGCACTGTCGCAGCCGCAGCCGACGAATGGTCGCGGCACGATCGATCAGAAGCGCGCACAGCAGCTGGTTCGCTCCAAGCAGCAGATGGCGACCGATCTGACGAACCTGGAGCGCGACATGCGCAATGCGGTTCACGAGAATCGCAAGGACAATCCGGAAACCACGCGCAAGCTGAGCGAGATCATTCGCGACGTCGAAGGTTCGGATGTCATGTATCGACTGAATCGCAGCGCTGCCGAGATCTACTACGGGCGCGCGCGCGAGGCAGCGCCGCGCGAAGGGTTGATCACCGATGCGCTCGATACCCTGAATCAGGACTTGCGCGACGCGGCTGTGCAAGCTGCGGCGGAAGGCAAGGAGAAGCCGGACTCGGCGACTGCACAGGCGCTGCTGGCACAAGTTGCGGAGCTGCGCCGGGCGCTGCAGGACGCGCAACAGCAAGCTGACGCTGAGGGCAATCGGCAAGGCCAACAGGGACAGCAGGGCCAGCGAGGACAACAGGATCAACAAGGCCAACAAGGTCAGCAAGGGCAACAAGGTCAGCCGGGGCAAGACGGTCAGCGGCAGGCTCGCGAGGGTCAGCAGGGCAGCCAGGGTCAGGACGGCAGGCAAGGTCAGGGTCGCAGCGATCGTCCCTCCGACGGCTCGCGCCCCGGACAACAGCCGCGCGGCGGATTGACGGCGTGGAATCCCAACGTGCCCAGCATGTCGCTCGGCGGCTTCGAAGACGGCCGCGGCTCGCTCGCGCGCCAGACTGCGACGCTCAGCGAGCGCATCCGCGATCTGGCGAACCGCATGGATCGCGGCGATCTGAGTCAGACCGAGCTGGAAGCGCTGCGTCGCGCGGCTACACAGCTGCGTCGTCTCAGCGGCGACCCGTTGGCTGCGCAACCGGACGTGATGATGCGATTGATCAATCAGATCGAGCTGCAGGCGCTTGCGGCGAATGCGAAGACACGCGAGGCATCAGCGGCGCGCGCCACGATTCCGGATCCGGATTCGCCGCGCTATCGCGAGGCAGTCGCCGAATATTATCGGCGGCTCGGTAATCGCCAATGAGACTGCGCTTTGCGCTCGCCGCGGCGATCGTTTCGATCTCGCTGGGCGCGGGCGCGTCTTCCAACCTGATCACCGGCGACGGCGGGCGCTCGGGCATGCCCGCGGACATGACCAAGCTGAACTTCGCTCGCATCATCTACGACAGCGAAGGCGGCATGGGCGAGGCGTACTACGCCTACGACGGCCGCGTCTGGGCGCGCTGGGAAACGGACTTTCCGGAAGGCGACGACAACTTCGGCCATCGACTCTCGCAGCTGACGCGCATCCAGGTCGCGAAACACGCCTCCAGCCGCATGCTCACCGCGCCGGACCTCGGCGACTTTCCGCTGCTGTACATGTCCGACCCGGGTTACATGGTCGTGTCCAACGAGGAGAAAGCCGCCTTGGCGCGTTACCTGGCGAACGGCGGGTTCGTGTGGTGCGACGACTTCTGGGGCGACGCCGAATGGCAGCAGTTCGCAGACGTGATGCGCCAGGTGCTGCCCGGCCGCGAATGGCGCACGCTCACTGCGGATCATCCGATCTTTCACACAGTGTTCGATCTGAACGACGGCATGCCGCAGATTCCGGCGTTACCGTTTGCGAGCCCCGGCGCGAGCACCGCCGAACCCGCCGGCGCTCACAAATTCCCCGCCGGCAACCTCGAGACGCCGGAGATGCGCGCGTGGCTCGATGACGACGGTCGCATCATGGTGCTCGCCACCCACAACACCGACGTCGGCGACGGCTGGGAGCGCGAGGCCTACGGCGAGTGGTACTTCGAGACGTTCTCGACCAAGTCCTACATGGTCGGCGTCAACGTCCTGATCTACGCGATGACGCACTAGGCGCAAGCCACGTCGCTGCCGATGCTCTGGTAATACCGGTACCAATCGCTGCGGAAAACCTCGTCGGGATCGAAGCGCCGCTTCGCTTGCAGGAACTCCGGGAGCTGCGGGTAGCACGCGAGCATCTGCGCGGCAATCGCGTAGCGGTGGTACGTCAGGAAGAAGCTGCCGCGGTGATGGATCGCGATGTCGATGAGGCGGCGGAACGTGTGGGACGAGCGGCTGATGCTGCGCTGTTCGTGGTCGACGTGCAGGTTGAAGATCACGCAAGCGTAGTCTTCGCGCGCCCAGGGCAGAGCCGTTTCGCTGTCGCGCTTGATCAATCGCACGGTGCCATAGATCAGATCGACTTCGTGTCGCTGAAAGTCACGACGCACGTCGCTCATGAAGGCGGACAACCGCGTGCGTGGGACGTACAGCTCCGTGATCATTTCCGATCCCGGCACGCTGGCTTCGCAGGCGCGGTCGAGACCGCCGTGGTAGTCATCGAGGTAGACACTGAGCTGGTGCGTGTCGCTCCAGTAGATCTGTCCGCTCGAGCGCAGATAGAAATCCGTGAACTCGTGAAACGCGCGGCGTTTGTTGTGATGCGCGAGATAGATGAGGCGCCGCCAGTCCTGCGGTGAGAGACGGATCTGCCCCGGTGGAATGGGCGTGTGTGCATCGACGGGCCGGTAGCAGGAGAGCACGCCCCTCGACAGGAAACCCGGATCGTCCAGCGCCGTCGAGAACTGGAAATCACCGTAGAGGTACCCGGTACGAATCAGATCTGCGAATGCCTCGCCGATCTCGTCGAGCTCGCACAGCTCGACGACGCGCTCGACTTTCTGCCGGGGCACCAGGCGGATTTTCGCTTTCGCGACCACGCCGAATAACCCATAGCCGCCGATGACGTGCCGGAACAGATCGGCGTTCGCCTGGCGATCGCAGTACACGACCGAGCCGTCGGCCAGGATCATCTCGAGCGCTTCGATGTCCGAGACGAACGGCGCATAAGCCAGCCCGCGGCCGTGAATGTTGGCGCTGACAGCACCGCCGATCGTGAGCCGATCGGCACCCGTCTGCTTCTGCTTGATGCCCCAGGCGGAGCCGTCGTCCTCACGTTGCGCGACGACGTAGTGCCGGATGAGATCCGGCCAGGTGATCCCTGCCTGTACGTGAATCAGTCCGCGCTCACGATCGAAATCGAGCACGCGATTCATGCCGCGCATGTCGAGCAGCCAGCCGTTCTCCGCGAACTGTTGCCCGCCCATCGCGTGACACGAGCCGCACACGCTCATGAACTCGCCACGCTCGTGCACCTGGTGCACGAAGCTTGCGGCTTCATCGAGAGTCGTCGGCACGAGACGGCCGCGCACGGTCGTCGAATTGAGCTGCGAGTGGATGTCGTTGCAAACGTGCTGCAGTTCGTTCAATCGCATCGTCGCGTCTTCGCTGTGACTCGAGATGCGCCAGAGCCTGCGGGTGCAGTCTGCGATCCGCAACCGCTCGCGACGGAGTAACGGATAGCGATACCGGCAGCGGCGGCAGCCGCGACCGGATCGCGGCCTAGCGAGTGCGCATGATGCGGTTCTCCCGCTCAGGCGATTTGTAGATGTGTCCGTCGGTGCCGGACAAGACCTGCTGTCCCGGTTTCAGCTGCGCACCCGGGGCGAAGCCGGACGCAACCGGACAGGTCACGTTGCCGCTCTCGCGGAAGTCGAGCGCTGCTTTCAGTCGGCCTTCGCTCTCGTCGCCCAGCTCGTGCAGGAGATCGTCGGCCACCGAGCAGCCAGCGAGTTTGATGCTGCTCGCTCCCGTCTGGTTCTGGGCAGCGAAGCCATCGGGATAGCCGCCCTCGCCCATGTTGTTCACGCCCTCGAACTGGATCGAGAAATACGTGGTGCCGCAGTTGTCTTGCGGATAGAAGCCATACGGCTTGCCGCACGTGGTCGAGCCGATCAGGAACACCTGCACGCCGACACCGCGCAAGCCGTTGATGATCGACTCGCTCGCCGAACAGGTATTCGGCCCGGTGATGACGTACACGCGACTCAAGCCGAGCGTAGGCAGCGGCGTGCCGGGCGTTTTGGTGGAACCCGGCAGACCCTGCACCGTCGTGTGAAATGGCGTGCCCGGTGCGAGCAGCTCACCGCTGATCGGATCCCGCGTCAGATTCTTGTTGTTGAACTGCAGCCGCTCGAAGATCTGCCCAGTCGTGCGTCCGGGTCCCGCGATCATGAACGACAGCTCGTTCGCGATGTCGAGGAAGCCGCCGCCGTTGTAGCGGATGTCGAGGATCAGATCGTCGATGCCCTGCATGCTGTTGATGGCATCGAACAACTCAGTCTCGGCCGGGCCGGTGTGATCGTTGAACACGATGTAGCCGATGTTCTTGCCGCTGCGCGCGATCGTCTTGGTGGCGAGCACCGCCTTGTGCGTGATGTTCGCCGTCGTCATTGTCGCAGTGAGGTTCGCGCCGCCATTCGGACGCGTGAACACCCAGGTGAATGTCTGATTCACGGCCGACGGGAAAAACGCCGAATTCAGCGTATTGACTCCCGCCTGCGTAGTGTCGTTGACGAAGTCGATGCCGTTGACCGAGACGACCTCCATGCCGCGCGTCAGCCCGGCGTTGGCCGCCGACGTGCCAGGCTCGACGAAGGCGACGACCGCGCGTCGCGGCGGACTGGCGTTGACGATCATGATCTCCGCGCCGTAGCCGATCGACTGTCCGCCCTGCGACAGCGCGATCCACTCGGCCGTGTCGAACGTGAAATGGAAGCGATCTTTCGGCCGTGACGACGGCGTGAGCTGCGGCGTGACCAGGACGTTGGTGAAAAACTGCTCGACACCGAAGCTGTCCGGGTTGGTGTCCGGCACTTCGTTGTACCAGAGGTACAGCTCGTTGGTCCAAGAGCGCAGAAACATCTTCTCAGTGAAAGCAGACCCGGCGCGATCGCTGGTACCTGCGCGCGGCGCGGCGCACTGGGCGGCGAAGTCGGCGCGCGGCGCGAAAACACCCAGCGTCCACGTGCCCGTGCCGGGATTGTTATTGGGCGGGTTCAGCGTCTGGCCGCCACTGCCACCGCCGCCTCCGCACGCAGCAAGGCCACACAGCACGATCGCCGCAAGGCCGCTTCGCAGCGCAATTCCCATGATCCACTCCACTCCTGTCGGATTCCGTCAGACAGTTGTACTACGCGTGCACCGCCGACGCTACGTCAGAGGTCTCAGCACGGATTCAGGTTCTATTCAGTGGATCCCTCAATCCATCCCTGGGGGCGGCTGGAAACCGCCGAATTCGGCCGTAACGAGCCGCGCAAACGCGATGGTCTGCAGATCGGCATAACTGTCGCCAATTGCCTGCAGTCCGATCGGCAATTGCTGTGTGCCGCGGCCGGTCGGGAAAACGGTCGCGGGCAAGTAGCTGCACGTCGCGAGCCCGGCCCAGAACAGCTGCTGAAAATACGGCACCTCGACGCCGTCGATGCGGAGCCTGCGTCCGCGATACGCGCCGTGCAGATGCTCGAAGGCGACGCACGCCGCGATCGGACAAAGCACGATGTCCCAGTCGCGAAAGAATTCGCGCCACGCGAGCCGCAGACGCGTGCGCTCCTCATCGAGCTGCAGCCAGTCGCGATGCGTGATCTCGCTGTCTGGATTCGTCGCAGCGCTGAGCAGCTTGCGATACACGGACGCAGCGTGCTCGCTCGCGAATGCAGGGCGCGCCTTGTCAGAGACCTTGACGCCGAGCGCAGCGAGCCGATCGCCGAGCGACTGACATCGATCAGCGATCTCACGCTGCACGGGCGATACCGCATCGGTTGGCCACAACGCGACGCGGTACTCGCGAAGCGTGCGTCGGGATTCCGGCAGCGCGACGCGCACGGCGTGATCGAGTTGACTCGGCCCGACGAGCAAACGCAGCGTTGCACCGAGATCTTCAGCGCTGCGCGCGAGCGGTCCCGCGACGGCCAGGTCGATGCCCGCCTGCGCTGGCGGTAGTGCAAGGCCTTCGCTCGCGACCATGTCGAACGTCGTCTTGTGTCCGAACACGCCGCTGTAGTGCGCGGGGTTGCGGATCGAGCCGCCGATATCGCTGCCGACTTCGAGCGACGTCAGTCCCGCAGCGAGCGCGGCCGCGGCACCACCCGACGATCCGCCGGGCGTACGCGTGTGATCCCAGGGATTGTTGGTGACGCCATAGATATCGTTATACGACTGAAAATCGAGCAGGCGATACGGCACGTTGGTCTTGCCGAAAATCACTGCACCCGCTGCCTTGAGTCGCTGCACCACCGAATCGTCGCGCCCGGCGACGTAGCTCAGCGTGGCATCGCCCCAGGTCGTCGGCAGACCCGCGACGTCATACGATTCCTTGATCGTCATCGGCACGCCGTGCAGCGGTCCGACAGGTTGTCCCTTCGCCAACGCCTGATCCGCAAGTCGCGCGGCCTCATGAGCCCGTTCCCAATCGAGCACGACGATGGCATTGAGCGCGGGATTCAGCCGCTCGACGCGCGCGCGAAAATATTCGAGGCACTCCACCGCACTCAGCTCGCGGCGGCGCAGTTGCGCTGCGATATGCAGAGCGCTCTCGAAGCACAACGACCCCATCGATCCTCCCCCGACTCCCGTTGTCAGTGCAATATACTTCGGAACCATGCAGACGGTGGCGACAGAAGCAGCAGGCATGACCGAGGCGCGTGGGCGCTGGCTGCCCGCGTACGCGTGGCTCGGCGGCCTCGTCGCCTATCTCGTTGCGATCGTACTAACTAAGGATAGGGCGGCGATCTGGATCAACGACGTCGCCTGGACGCTCACGTCGGCCTGCGCCGCGTGGGCTTGCCTGAGCACGTCGCGCCGGGTCGAACGGCCGCGGCGTCGGGCGTGGCTGCTGTTCGGGCTGGGCTGCGTGAGCTGGGTGATCGGGCAGCTCCACTGGGACTACAGTCAGCTGATTCTCGGCGTCGGCATTCCGTTTCCGAGTATCGGCCAGCTCTTCTTCAGCGCGTTCGCGCTGTTCTGGATCGCCGGCGTGCTGCATTTGCCCGAGGCGCGCGAGCGCACGCAGTTCACCTTCAAGCATCTCGGCAACATCGGGCTGGTCACGTGCTGCCTGCTCATGACCATCGTGCTCGGCACGCTGGAGCCTGCGCTCCAGGTGCGCGTGCCCGGTTTCTATCTGGTGATTGCGGTCGCGCATACGTTGCTCGTGACTGCCACGTTTCTCACTGCGCTGTATGCGTTGTGGACCTATCGCTGGAGCGCAAGCTGGCTGCCGATGCTGCTGCTCGTGTTCGCCAGCGGCGTCTACGCAATCGTGAACCTCGTCTATGCGCACTCGTTGATAACGAGCACCTATCTCGCCAACGACTTGCTCAACTCGGCCTGGGTCGTGATGTTCGGCTTGATCGCCGTCGCTGCCAATGAGCAGGCGTGGCTGAGCCAGCACGATCGCCGCGAGGCGCCGCAGGGAATTCTCGCGCACGAGCGCTGGCTGGAAGCGGTCATCCCGGCGCTGCTCATCGTCATCATGGTCGTCGTCGCGGTGAGCAGCTCCAGCACGCTCAGCACACGCGTCATCCTGTCGGCCGCGGTTCTGTTCATCCTGTTCGCGATCATTCTCGGCGTGCGCGAAGCGTGGATTCAGAACGAGTCGCAGCTGCTGACGCGCAAGCTGGTCGCGACGAACGAGCAGCTGCAATCGACGAACGTCGAGTTGCGGCTGAGTGAAGCTCGCTATCGCGAGCTGGCCACTGCGCTCGAGCAGCGCGTGAGTGAACGCACCAACGAGCTCAAGCGTGCATATGACGAGCTCGAAGGTTTCTCGTACGCCGTCGCGCACGACCTCAAAGCACCGCTGCGGGCAATCAACGGCTTCGCGCACTTGTTCGAGGCGGAGATGGACGGACAGCTCAGTCCGCAAGCACGCGAGCATCTCGCACGGATCCGCAATGGCTCGCTGCGCATGGCGACGCTGATCGACGATCTGCTCGCGTACTCGCACATCGACAGGCGCGGACTGCAGTCGAGCGTCGTCTCTCTGCCGGAGCTGATCGACTCGGTTCTGCTGCAGTACTCCGACGAGGTGCAGCGACGGCACGTCCAGCTATCCGTGCAAGTCGAGATGATCCGGCTGCGCGTCGACGCGGATGGCTTGCTGCTGGCGCTGCGCAACCTGTTCGAGAACGCCCTGAAGTACACGCGCGAACGTCAGCATCCGCACATACGGGTGCAGGCGAAGCGCAACGATCTGGGTGTGATGCTGAGCGTCGCCGACAACGGCATCGGTTTCGAGATGGAATATCACGATCACATCTTCAAGATCTTTCAGCGCCTGCATCGCGACGACCAATACCCCGGGACGGGCATCGGGCTGGCGCTCGTGCGCAAGGCTGTGGAGCGCATCGGCGGGCGAGTGTGGGCGGAGAGTCTGCCCAGCGAGGGCGCGACGTTCAATATTCAGCTGCCGAAGTCGGCGATGGTGTAGCGGCGCGCCGTGTGTTGGCCGTGCGCCATGCGAGCGTGACGCGCGACGAGATCTCGTAGCGATCCACGACCCAGACCAGCGCCAGGCAGCCTGCCAACGCGAGGACAGCGCCGGTCGTGAACGCAGGCGCGTAACCGAAGGCGTCTGCGATCGCAGCTCCGCAGTAGTTCGCGATCATTCCGACGACGATCACCATGCACGCAAGCAGCGTGTAGTCGGTGCCGGCATGTTCCGGGTCGGAGGCGTCCATCATCAGGGCGAACAGCGCAACCGTGGCCATCGTGCCGAGCACGCCCTCGGCGATCGTCGCCACCCAAAGCAGTCCGATGCCACCCACGCCGAGCGCTGCGACGACGTATAGCGCGAACGATCCCACCTGACCCACACCGCTGATGAGCAAGGCACGCCGGCGGCTCGTCGTGAACGCGAGCCAACCGCCGAGAAACGCACCGACGATGCTCATCGCATTGCCCATCCCGCCTTTGAGGAGCGCGATGCCCGACAAGCCGAGTCCGCGGTCGGTCAGGAAGGGCACGAGCAGTGTCGTGAGCAGTTGATCGCCGAAGCGGTAGCAGAAGATCAGCGCGGCGAGCAGCAGAATGCCGCGCGTCAGCAAGCGCCGCAGCCAGCCGAACGAAAGCTGTACCGCGGTCACGTGCGCCTCATCGGCGGACAGCGTCGGCTCACGCATCATGAGCACAGGGATGATCGTGGTCGCGAGCAGCGCAGCCATGCAGCCGAACGCGAGCGACCAGCCGGAGAGCTCGAAGACTTTGATCACGAGCCCGCCGCCGAACATCATGCCGACGCGATATGCGCCGACCTGGATGCCGTTGGCGAGTCCGAGCTCGCGCGCATCGAGCATTCGCACCGCGAGACCATCGGTCGCGATGTCCTGCGTCGCCGCGATCAGATTGAAGGTAAACGCGGCGGCGAACAGCAGCACGTAGTTGCCGTCGAAGTGCAGCTGCGTGATCGCAAGCGCAACTGCGAGAGCCGAGAGCTGCAGCGTCAGCAACCAGCCGCGCCGCGTGCCACGATGATCGACGAACGGCGCCCACAGGAATTTCAGCAGCCACGGCAGCGTCAGCAGCACGCTCACCAGGCTGATGGTCTTCAACGACTGCCCGCTTTGCCGCAGCATCGCGGGCAGCGCGATGGTGAAGAAGCCGAACGGCAAGCCCTGCGCGAAGTACAGCGCGATCAGCAGCGAAATCTTCTGCGCGCGGGACATCGACGCTCGGTGCGCTAGTCCGCCACCTGCACCAGCAGCTTGCCGAAGTTGCTGCCTTTGAACAGGCCCATGAACGCCTGCGGCGCATTTTCCAGGCCGCGCGTGATGTCCTCGCGATACTTGATGCGTCCGGCCTGCATCCACTGACTCATGTCGTCGATGAACGCAGCCTGGCGATTGAAGTAGCTGGAGATGATGAAGCCCTGCACCCTGATCTGCCGCACCAGGAACAGGCCCAGCATCTGTGAGCTGCGATCCGGACCCTGCGGCAGACCCTTGGCGTTGTACTGCGCGATGAGGCCGCACAACGGCACTCGCGCGTGCGTGTTGAGCAGCGGCACGACTGCATCCCACACCGCTCCGCCGACGTTTTCGAAGTACACGTCGATGCCTTTCGGGCACGCCTCTTTGAGCAGCACCGGCATGTTCGCATCGCGATGGTCGATGCATGCATCGAAGCCGAGCTCTTTCACGGCGTAGTCGCACTTCTCCTTGCCGCCCGCGACGCCGACGGCGCGCAGTCCTTTGATCTTTGCGATCTGGCCGACGACTGATCCGACCGCGCCGGTCGCGGCCGCCACGACCAATGTCTCACCGGGCTTCGGCTCGCCGATGTCGAGCGTGCCGACGTACGCCGTTAGGCCTGGCATCCCGAGCACGCCGAGCGCGTACGACGGCCGCGGCATGCGCGGATCGAGCTTGAAAATGCCCATGCCGTTCGACACCTGGTACTCCTGCCACCCGCTGTACGAGGAGACGAGGTCGCCTTCCTTGAACTTCGGATTCTTGCTCGCGACCACGCGCGAGACGGTGCCGCCGACCATCACCTCGCCGATCTCGGTGGCTGCGGCGTACGACGGACCTTCGCTCATGCGGGCGCGCATGTACGGGTCAAGAGAGAGGAAGACGGTCTGCATCAGCATCTCGCCGTCTTTCAGTGCCGGGATCGGCGCTTCTTCGAGGCGGAAGTCGGTCGGCGTCGGCTCACCCTCCGGACGCTTCGCGAGCACGATGCGGCGGTTCTTCTTGGGTGTCGCAGCGACCGCCAGACCAGCGAGCATCGTCGCGCTTGCAGCCAGCGAGCCGGCCGCAATGAATTCTCTTCGAGTTTGCATGACGTCCCCCAGAATCAAATTGTGGGACGACTCTATCAGGTGCCGGGGGAGGAAAACGGCTCATAACTGAGCACCGCGGCATTCGAATGCTGCGCTGCTGAGTTATAGGCCGTTTTCTTCCCCCGGCACCGTCTACTGAGCTGTCCAGCCGCCGTCCAGGGTGATGCATTGGCCGGTGATGTTGCGCGCCGTTGCGCTCAGCAGAAATTCGACGGTGCCGGCCAGCTCGTCCAGGCCGATGAACTGCCGCTTGGGCATGGGCTTGAGCATGATCTCTTCGATCACCTGCTCCCGGGTCAGCCGGTGGCGCGTCGCCAGCGCGTCGATCTGCGAGTCGACCAGCGGTGTTTTGACGTAGCTCGGGCACACCGTATTGATCGTGATATCGCAATCGCGCGTCTCCAGCGCGACGCTTTTGCTGAAGCCGACGAGCCCGTGCTTCGCGGCCACGTACGCAGTCTTGTACGGCGACGCGACCAGCGAGTGAATCGAGCCGATGTTCACGATGCGGCCGAAACCCTTGCGACGCATGACCGGCAGTGTTGCGCGCGTCAGCATCGCCGCACCGGTCAGCATTACAGCGATCAGCTGTTGCCAGCGCTCCGGCGGATACTCTTCGAGCGGGGCGACGTATTGCAGGCCGGCGTTGTTGATCAGCACATCCGGCGGATCGTCGGCCACCTGCGTCAGCGCCTGCTCGATCTGCGCCGCGTCTGCGACGTCGAAGGCGAGCTTGCGAATCGTCCCGTCGATGTCCGGATGCTGCAGATCGCACGCGATCACGCGGTGGCCTTGCGCGGCGAAGTGCCGCGTCAGGGCCAGCCCGATCCCGCTCGCCGCGCCGGTGATGAGAATGCTGTGAAGCATGGGATCAAAAGATTGCCCTCCCCCGCGCGCGGCGGAGGAGGGCAGAGGGGGATCTAGTAGCGATAGGTCGCGCTGACCGCGACGGTGCGCGGCGGGGCGTAGAAGCCGATCTGGCTGACGTTGGTGTTACCGAAGTCGTAACCGGCGACGCGATACTCCTCGTCCAGCACGTTCTTGCCTTCGAGCGCAAAGCGCCACGCCTGGTTCGCTGTCGTGTACGCGACGCCGACGTCGAGCACGTCATAAGCATCCTGATCCGTGATGCTGACGGTGGTGTTCGCAACCTTCGTCTTGCTCCGGTACTGATAGCCGACATGCGCGGCGAGGTCGCCGCCGCCGAGCTCCCAGCGATACGTGCCGCCGAGGAAACCCGTCCATTCCGGCGAGTTGATCGGTTCGTTCAGCGAGGAAATGTCGCGAGTACAGCCGGCAGCGGGCGGTGTGCAGCCGACCAGGAACTCCTCGAACTCCGCGTCGAGGTAGCCGACGTTCAGCGCCAGTGTGAGCGCCGGGATCGGACGCCACACCGATTCCAGCTCGACGCCCTTGTTGAGCTGCTTGCCCGCGTTCAGCACCGCGGTGACGTTGGTCGGGTTGCCGTTGACGATCTGGAACTGCTGCGTGGTGATCTGCACATCCTCGTACGGCGTGTAGAACACGGTGAGGTTGAGCTGCAGCGTATCGCCGAACAGCAGCGACTTCAGGCCGGCCTCGTAGTTGTCGGCGGTCTCGGAATCGTAGCCGTCCTTCGTGGCGGGATTCGCCGTCGCGTTGCCGCGCATGTCGAAGCCGCCGCTCTTGAAGCCCTTGTTGTAGATCACGTAGGCGAGCACTTCGTTGCTCAAGTGGTAATCGAAGCCAAAGCGCGGCAGCACGTCGGAGAACGTGCGGTCGTTCGTGTAGTTGGTCTGCGGCGCGCCCAGCGGCGTGAAGCCGGGCGGCACGTTGTTCTGATCGAACAAGGTCTGATCGGCCGGCAAGCGACCGAGGTACTGCTGCACGAACACCGTCGCTTCTTTCTTGTCCTGATTCCAGCGCACGCCGGCGTTCAAGTTCAGCTTATCGGTCAGCTGCCAGGTGCCGTCCGCGTAGACAGCGGTGCTCTCGGTGCTGACGCTGCCCTTGGTCAGGCCGGTCAGGTTGTTGGCACCGAGCGAAGCGTCGAACGCGCCGCGCGCCGTGCCGTCGAAGTAGTAAATGCCGGTCACGGCCTTGAGCGACTCGCCCGTGTACGTGAGCTGCGCTTCGCCGCTCGCCTGGTTGTCGCTGTACTCGGCCGGGACCTGGAACAGGTTGGCGTTCAGCTCTTCGAAGTCGATGAACTGGCGACCATCGCCTTCGCGATAAGCGCCGACCAGCTTGAGGTCGAACGCATCGTTCAGGCTCTGCGTGTACGTTGCCGCGGCGCCCTTGGTGATGAAGCGATCCTTGTCGACCGGCATGTCGGTGCGCTGGTCGTAGCGATCGTCCAGCGCGGGCTGCACGAGATTGTTCAGGCGCTGACCGCCGGCGGCGTTCGAGTTGTCCTGAATCGTGTCGACCAGCACGCGCAGCTTGGAGCTGTCGCCCCAGACGAACGTGGCGTTGGCGCGTGCCGCGAGCACGTCTTTGTCCGAGACATCCTGGCCGACGTGGTTGAACAGGCGCGGGGCACCGTCGTCCACCAGCTCGCCGTAACCATCGCGCTGCAGGTACGCGACCGCGGCGCCGAGATACACGTGATCGGACACGA
Organism: Steroidobacteraceae bacterium; assembly: GCA_035493235.1. Taxonomy (GTDB): domain Bacteria; phylum Pseudomonadota; class Gammaproteobacteria; order Steroidobacterales; family Steroidobacteraceae; genus Steroidobacter. Next base: position 2,945 of record DATJIP010000047.1, on the reverse strand, counting down.
CCGGCATCGAGCCGCCGACCTTGAGGTCGCGCTGGTTATAGCTGCCGCCCGTCGCAGTGACGTGGAACTCCGGATCTTCAGTCGCGATGTCGCGCGTCACGTATTTGATGGCGCCCGCGAGCGTGTTCTTGCCGTACAGCGTGCCTTGCGGGCCGCGCAGAACTTCGATGCGCTCGACGTCGTAAACATCGAGCAGGGCGCCTTGGGGCCGTGCGATGTACACGTCGTCCATGTAGATGCCGACGCCGGGTTCGAAGCCCCACAGTGGATCGTTCTGGCCGACGCCGCGGATATAGGCGTTGATCGTGCTGCTGGTCGCGCGGCCGGCGTTGACCTTGATGTTCGGCACGTACGCGGTCATGTCCTCGAGGGTGCGAACGTTCTGTTCCTGCAACTGCTCGGCGGTGAGCGCCGTGATTGCGACCGGCACGTTCTGCAGATTCTCTTCGCGGCGGCGTGCCGTGACGACGATCTGCTCGATGCCGCTGACCTCGGCGCCAGCGTCCGCAGCCACGGCCGGCCCCGACACTGGTAGGCTGCACGCCGCGACGGCGGCCAAAGCGAGGCGGATTGCGGCCCTGGAAGTATGAGTGGACATGACGAGACCCCCTGCAGCGTGCGGGTTGTTGGAGCAACCTGGGCACTTATTCATCAGTTGATGATTAATCCGAGCTTGCCTCTAGCCGCGCCTGCTGTCAAATATTCATCATCCGATGAAATTGAGTGCGGCGCGACAAGGACACCGACATGACACGCCTGACGACTGCCAAGCCCCGGACTGTGAAGCGCCGCGCGCGCCGCGGCCGCCCGCTGAAAAGCGCTGCCACGCCCGACATGCGCGAGCGCATCCTCGATGCCGCCGAGGATCATTTTTCGCGCCACGGCTTCTGGGGCGTCACGATCCGCGAAGTGGCGCAGGACGCGAAGGTCGATACGGCATTGCTGCATTACTACTTCGAGAGCAAGCGCGGGCTGTTCGATGCGGTGTTCGCGCGTCGTGCCGAGGTCATCAATCGCGAGCGCATCGATTCGATCGACGCGTATGAGACTTCCGCCGGCGACGCGATCACCGCGGAGGGCGTGATCAACGCGTTTCTGCAGCCGATCCTGGACCGGGCAGCGTTGGGCGATCAGCGCTGGCACAACTACTTCGCGCTGATAGCGCAGGTGAACAACACGCCGGCGTGGGGCGGAGAAACCATGGCGCGCACGTTCGATCCCGTGATTCATCGCTTGATTCGCGCGCTCCGCAAAGCGCTGCCGGATGCGAGCGAGGAAGATCTCTATTGGAGCTATCACTTCCTTTCGGGCGCGCTGACGCTGTCGCTGTCGCAGACGGGACGCATCGACCGGCTCTCGAACGGCTTGTGCAAGTCGAGCGACTTCGAATCGATCGGCCACCGCATGGCGCCGTTCATTGCGAGCGGCTTCGAGCGGTTGTGCAAGACTGCTGCACCATGAACTGGCTCCTCGAAGGATTGATGTACGTCCTCAGCACTGTCGGCGCGCTGTTGCCGATCGTGAATCCGCTGTCGGCAGTCGGCCTGGTGATGAGCATCACAGCCGATCTGACAGATGAGGAACGCACGGATCAGATCCGCCGCGCCTGCATCTACATGTTCTGCATCCTCACGGCTTTCCTGGTCGCGGGCGGCCTGATCATGAACTTCTTCGGCATCTCGATCCCGGGGCTGCGCATCGCCGGCGGTATGATCGTGAGCTATCTCGGCTTCCGCATGCTGTTCCCGGACACGGTGGCGATCTCGATGCAGGAACGTGCGGAGGCGAGTGCGAAGGCAGACATCTCGTTCACGCCGCTCGCGATGCCGAGTCTGTCGGGGCCGGGCTCGATTGCCGTGGTCATCGGCATGTCGACGACGGTGCAGACGGGCACACACATCGTGCTGGGCTATGTGCAGGTGGCGATCGGCATCGCGATCACTGCGTTGATCTCCTACGCCGTGCTACGCGCCGCGACCAAGCTGGACAAGGTGCTGGGAGCGGTCGGCATGAACGCGATGGCGCGCATCATGGGCTTCCTGCTCATCTGCATCGGCATCCAGTTCGTCATCAACGGCGTGACCGGCGTGGTCACGCAGCTGAAGTAGAAGTCCGAGCTACTTCAGCACCGGCTTGTTGACCGCGGTCACCGCGCGGTCGCGCAACTCGACGCTGCCGCCGAGGAAGCCCGACGAGCCGATCTCCATCGCGTAGAGCAGCACGCGCGTGTCGCCATCCTGGCGCATCGACGTCGGCGCTCCGAGCACGCCGATGACTTCGAGCTCGCTCATTCCAGTGCGGATGCGCTCCCAGCGAGGCGCTTCGAGCCAGGCGGTCGAGCTCGCCCCGGCCGGTGCGCTGGACGAGCGCGCTGATGGCATGCGATCGCCTGCGCGCGATTGCTGCTGCCTCAGGTCGTCGAGCTCGCGCGTCAGCGTCTGAACCTGACGCTCGAGGTTGCGGACGTCCTGTTCGAGTTTCATCAGCCGGTAGGTATCGTCGTCGGCGGCGACGGCGCTGAAGGACAACAACACCACGAGCAGTGCGGGCAGCGGGTAACGCATGGCGCTCTCCGGATGAGAGTCGGGCTGAAGCCCGACCTACAAGAAGCATACATCGCTACAATCCGCCGATGCCGAATCCGAGCAACACCGGCTACGAAATCGTCCGCGGGATCGGCCGCTGGGACCTGGTCGCCCTGATGGTCAACATCACGATCGGCTCCGGCATCCTCGGCCTGCCCGCCAAGTTGTTCGCTCACACGGGCGTGTACAGCGTGCTCGTGCTGGTGCTGTGCGCTGCGCTCCTCGCGATCATCGCGATCTGCTTCGCTGAGGTCGGCAGCCGCTTCACGCACACCGGCGGTCCCTATTTGTTCACGCGGACAGCCTTCGGTGCGACACCCGGGTTCATCGTCGGCTGGCTCTACTGGGTCTCGCGAATAC